>JBPETC010000016.1:0-26212 GCA_051710325.1 Symbiopectobacterium sp. | reverse complement strand
ATCCTCACAAAATCATCACCGGTCGCCGCGATCGCATTACCACCATCCGACAAAAAGGCGGCCTGCATCCGTTCCCCTGGCGCGGCGAGAGTGAATACGATGTGTTAAGCGTCGGCCACTCCTCCACGTCGATCAGCGCTGGGCTGGGCATGGCGCTTGCCGCCGAACGCGAAGGCAAAGGACGCCGTACCGTATGCGTTATCGGCGACGGCGCACTGACCGCGGGAATGGCATTTGAAGCCATGAACCACGCGGGCGACATCCGTTCCGATCTTCTGGTGGTGTTGAACGACAATGAGATGTCCATTTCCGAGAACGTCGGTGCGCTCAACAATCACCTTGCGCAACTGTTGTCCGGTAAATTCTACTCCACCCTACGCGAAGGTGGTAAGAAGGTGCTGTCTGGCATTCCGCCCATCAAAGAGCTGGTCAAGCGCACGGAAGAGCACCTGAAAGGTATGATGGTACCCGGAACGCTGTTTGAAGAACTCGGCTTTAATTACATCGGCCCGGTCGACGGTCATGATGTGGTCGGGCTGGCGCAAACCCTGAAAAACATGCGTAGCCTGAAAGGCCCGCAACTGCTGCATATCATGACCAAAAAAGGCCGTGGTTATTCGCCCGCAGAGCAAGATCCTATCAGTTGGCATGCCGTGCCCAAATTTGATCCGGCCAGCGGCACCTTGCCCAAAAGCAAGGCGAGCCTTCCCAGCTACTCGGCCATTTTCGGTGATTGGCTTTGTGAAATCGCCGCTAAAGACAGCAAGCTGATGGCGGTAACACCAGCCATGCGCGAAGGCTCTGGCATGGTGCGCTTCTCACGCGACTATCCGCAGCAATATTTCGACGTTGCCATTGCTGAGCAGCACGCCGTCACCTTTGCCGCCGGCTTAGCGCTGGGCGGGTACAAACCGGTAGTGGCGATCTACTCCACTTTTTTGCAGCGCGCCTACGATCAGGTGATTCACGACGTCGCCATTCAGAACCTTCCGGTGCTGTTCGCTATCGATCGCGGCGGTATTGTGGGTGCGGACGGCCAAACACATCAGGGGGCGTTTGATTTGTCCTTCTTGCGTTGCATTCCCGATCTGATTATCATGGCCCCGAGCGATGAGAACGAATGTTGCCAGATGTTGTTTACCGGCTACCGTTATCAAGACGGCCCTTGCGCTGTGCGTTACCCACGCGGTATCGGTACCGGTGCCACTCTTCAGCCGTTGCAGGAATTGCCGATCGGTAAAGGGGTGGTACAACGCACGGGCGAGAAAGTCGCTATCCTCAATTTCGGCACATTGCTGCCAGAAGCACAGCAGGTTGCCGAAAAGCGCAATGCGACATTGGTCGACATGCGCTTCGTCAAACCGCTGGATGAAGCACTGATCGCTGAACTGGCAAAAAACCACGATCTGCTGGTAACACTGGAAGAGAATGCATTGATGGGCGGTGCGGGTAGCGGCGTGAATGAAGTGGTAATGGCGCAACGTCTTGGCATTTCGGTGTTAAATCTGGGATTGCCGGACAGCTTTATTCCCCAAGGGATTCAGGAAGAAGTACGCCACGACTTGGGGTTGGATGCAGCGGGCATCGAACGTCGCATTGATGAATGGCTGCAATGATAGTTGTTTCGACCGGGCAGCCGCCCCGATCAGCCACTGCGCATTCCGTTTAAGAAAATAGCGGCCAGTGGGGGTGCCCAATCCAGTAGATAATGCCCGCAGAGATAACTCCAGCCACAATATCGTCAATCATGATACCCATGCCGCCGTGCACGTTGCGATCTAACCAGCGTATCGGCCAGGGTTTGAGAATGTCCAGAATACGAAACACAACAAACCCGGCCAGCACCCACTGCCATTGCTCATTCGGGATCGCTATCAACGTGATCCACATCCCGACAAATTCATCCCAGACTATGCTGCCGTGATCGTGCATGCCAATGTCTTTAGCCGTTTGATGACACAGGTAAACGCCGATGCAAATGCTGAACATGATAGTCAGGGAATACAGTTGCCAGGGTAGGAAGGAGAGCAGATACCACACGGGGATCGCCGTCAGTGATCCCGCAGTACCCGGCATCCAAGGTGAAAGGCCACTGCCAAACCCGGTTGCCAGCAGATGCCAGGAATTTCTCAGGCGCAAGCGCTGCTTAGCGGCGCGCTTGGCTTCTCTGTCATTGGCTGAAGTGATCATAACCTTTCCAGTTCAGTTTCACTGCTTTTTCACCACAGAAAAAGCGTAGCCTCTCGGACAACGGCGCGCTATCTGACCAATGCAAGTGTAGCCATCCCAAGTTGGCCCAGCGTCATATCGATCGCCCCGCGATTAACTTCCGGCAAGGTATAAAGCACAGTTCATAATCTTTCTCGACAGACAGCGCCCAACGCAGCGCAGGATCGGGCTCAACGTATTGCATCATTTCCGATGAATAAGGAATACCAGCAAGCTGCACGCGCGCACCACAATCACTTGCGGCCAAAATATGGCGTAAATCAGAGATCAGCCCATCGGATGCCAGATCGCATAAATTAACGACCAGTGATTCGTAACCCAAATCAGCAAGATCGATAGTCGGTAGGAAATGCACACTAGACACCGTTTCTGTCACTGTGAGAAACGCACAATCGTCGCCAATCCAATTCCACATCACGACGCGGATTTTCCGCCTTGTAGGCGTTCGCACGATTAAAATAGCGGGAAATCAGATCAAACTCACCGTAAACCATAACCGTTTCCATCAAAAACAATCGTGAACAAGGCCGGTATTCCTGCCATGAGTGTTACTTCTTTGTTTGGCGCACCGTAGGAGCGACTTTATCCAATACGCCGTTGACAAACTTGTGGCTATTTTCTGCACCGAATACTTTCGCCAGTTCAATGCCTTCGTTGATAGCAACCTTGTAAGGGACGTCGTCGCGCTTATTCAGTTCGAACAGTGCAATACGCAGCACAGCGCGCTCCACCTGCCCCAACTCTTCGAGATGACGTGACAGGTAAGGTGCCATCAATGCATCCAGTTTTTCTGCCTGCATAGCGACGCTCGATAGCAACTCACGAAAGTAGATGATATCGACATCTTTGTCATCCTGCTCACTAAGGAATTGCAGCTCAATATCGGCAATATCATTCTTTGATAATTGCCAGGAATACAGCGCTTGAACCGCACATTCACGAGCGCGGCGACGAGCAGCAGGTTTCACGGAATACCCCTTTCTTAATAAAACTTATTTGATATCTTTCAATACGTTAATCATTTCCAGCGCGGTCAGCGCAGCTTCTGCACCCTTATTTCCCGCTTTGGTACCAGCGCGTTCAATCGCCTGCTCGATGCTTTCTGTTGTCAAAACACCAAACGTCACAGGAATATCGCTGTGCATGGCAACATGAGCCAACCCGGAGCTGCACTCACCCGCAACATATTCAAAATGCACAGTACCGCCACGGAGAACCGTTCCTAGTGCCACGACGGCGTCATAGCCATTTTTTGCCAGCGCGCGTGCGGTCAGCGGCAGTTCATAGGCGCCCGGCACCCATACGACAGTAATGTTTTCATCTTTAACCTGACCAATACGCTTCAGCGCATCGACAGCGCCTTCCAGCAGGCTATCGTTGATAAAATTATTGAAACGGGCAATCGCAATCGCGACGCGGGCATCAGGGGTGGCAACAACACCTTCAATGATCTTCATAGCGTTCCTTATAACCATAATCGCATGCTAATACCGGGATCGGATCCTATCACATTCTTGTGACGGCGTATCCGGTTTTGTCTGCCACACTCCCCATAGAGGGAGGCCAGAGCAAACCAAAACCGCAGGATATTGGCGTCAGGATTGCGGTATTAAACGCAGACGGAGATCGGGGCCAATCTGGCACACCTCCGTCAGCGTAAATGAAGGCGCTTTCACCAACTGCGTCAACCCTGGCAAAACACACAGGGCCCGGGCATCATGCCCTAACAGTTTCGGGGCTATATACACGATCAACTCATCGACAACGCCCACATTCAAGAGCGCGCCTGCCAGTGTAGCACCACCTTCAACCCAAACCGAATTAATCTGGCGCTTGCCGAGCGTCATCATTAGCGCAACCAAATCGACGCCGCCACCGTGGGCGGGCAGACTAAGGTGTGTCACGCTTTCAGGCCATGTGCTGTCATTGCTCGGTTGGATACTCGCCAGCCAAGTTTGGCCTGGTTGATGGACCAGTTGATGCTGAGGGGTTACGCGTCCATGGCTGTCGATGATCACACGCACGGGTTGAGGAAGTGCTACATTGGGAAGCTGTTGTTGCGTAGCGGCATCTAACGTCTCCCAACGTACCGTCAATAGCGGATCGTCCGCCAACACTGTAGCGCTGCTGCTAAGGATAGCGGCGCTTTGTGCGCGAAAGCGTTGCACATCCTGATGTGCCTCAGGAGAGGTGATCCACTTGCTCTCTCCGGACGCCATCGCCGTGCGGCCATCCAGCGAAGAAGCCACTTTAAGACGGACATAGGGAACGCCGGTGCGCATCCGTTTCAGAAAACCTAGATTGACCTGCTCGGCATCTTGCATCATCAGGCCATGGCTGACGGCGATACCCGCCTGCTGTAAACGGTGCAAACCGCACCCGGCTACCTGAGGGTTGGGATCTTGCATCGCTGCAACAACGCGCGTCACATCCGCCGCAATCAGCGCATCCGCACAGGGCGGCGTGCGCCCATGGTGACTGCACGGCTCCAGCGTCACATAGGCGGTTGCTCCCCGGGCCTGTTCATCCGCCATGCGCAGAGCATGCACTTCCGCATGCGGTTCACCGGAGCGCATGTGATAGCCTTCACCGACCATTTCACCGTCGCGCACAATTACACAACCAACATTAGGGTTTGGCGACGTAGTGAAACGCCCACGTAGCGCCAATTCAAGCGCGCGCGCCATCCAGAATTCATCTTGCCGTTCCATATGATTAATCCTGTAACCGAGCAATCTCTTCGCCAAACTCCCGGATATCCTTGAAGCTACGGTATACGGAGGAAAAACGAATATAAGCGACTTTATCCAGGCGCTTCAGGGCATCCATCATCAAATTGCCTATTATCTTTGCGGTAACTTCACGCTCACCCATGGCGCGGAGTTGAGATTTGATATGACTGAGGGCGTTTTTAACGTCGTCTGCACCGACCGGCCGCCTTTCCAGCGTTTTCAGCATCCCTTTACGCAATTTTTCTTCGTTGAAGGATTCGCGAATATCATTGCCTTTGATCACCCGGGCATCACTAGCTCCACCACTTCAAAGGTGGTAAAGCGCTCATTGCACACCAGATACTGACGGCGACGCCGCACCTGTGTGCCTTCGCCAACCATACGAGAATTAATAACTTTGGTATCAAAAGCGGAGCAGAATGGGCAGTACATAACATATCCAGATGATTAGCTTCTCCTGCGCCTAGTTTACACTGATTTGATTGACTAACCCAAATATCCAGCGCTTACAGACCAATATTTGCATAGGTGCCAAGTACAAACGCAGCATGATTTAACTCTCATTCGCCACTACGCTTATATACTTGCCTCGTAAAGACGACACGAGAAAGGGCATAATGCAATGAGGGAAAAGCCTGAATGAATAACTATTATCGTGCATCTGGCCTCTTGATGCCGGTGCTGACGGGCTGTTCAGCGCCTCCACAAAAGCCTACGCTGCAACGGGAAGTAGCAGCTTAACAGACAATTACAAACACTGACGGCACAGGCGTTAGCCCTGGAGCAGCAAAATACCTTAAACAGTCACTCTACCACGGTCTGTACCTGCTACCCAGCGAAAAAGTAGCGCAATTTTAGAAAGCAATATTGGCAAGCTGAGCATCTCTCTGAGCCATATTGAGCCAGAGGCAAATGGCACCTTAGGCGCTGTTGCACGTTCGACTACTGGAAGGTGCAATACTGCCTGCGTTTCACGCCCAACTCGACTAGGGTCAGTCAGCTCGATCCGGTCAGTAGCAAGCCGTTGCCAAGCGAAACTTACACCCAGACGCTTGTGCTAGAGATTCCCTCTTGCCCAAAACAGAAGCCATATTTGGCGTGCGATTAAGCGGTGTCACACCGGAGCAGATCGGGTTTATACTCTCCTTGTATCAGGTTGAGAAACGAGCCGCTCCTTATACATAAAAACCCTTCCACAGCAGGGATTTTTTCAACATCATCAAATGGCATTAAGGCAAGATGGAGGGCCGAGCCCATTCCTTCTCGGCTTTCTGCACCAGAAGGTGTTCGCGCTTCATCCCAAGCTTCAGCGCCAGCGCTGAGGCCATGTAGATGGAGGAGATAGTACCGATAGACACCCCGATCAGCATTGCCAGCGAGAAACCTTCCAGCATCGCGCCGCCAAAAATGTAGAGCATCAATACCACACCCAGCGTGGTACCGGAGGTCATCAAAGTACGGCTCAATGTCTGTGTCAGCGACACGTTCATGATTTCGTAAGGCGTACCGCGGCGAATCTTGCGGAAGTTTTCACGAATACGGTCAGATACCACGATGCTGTCGTTCAACGAGTAACCGATAACCGACATCAGTGATGCCACAATGGTCAAATCGATTTTGATTTGAAACAGCGAGATCACCCCTATGGTGATGATCACGTCATGCGCCAATGCCAGCACCGCCCCCAACGCCAGACGCCATTCAAAACGGAATCCTACGTAGATCAAGATGCAGATCAACGCCGCCAACAATGCCATAGCACCGTCTTGCGCCAAATCGTTACCCACACTCGGTCCAACAAACTCTAGGCGTTTCACTGTTGCACTCTGTTCCGTGCCCTGATTAATCACGCTAACCACTTTATTGCCCAGCTCCTGACCTGACGTACCCACGCTTAGCGGCATACGCACAATCACATCACGGCTGCTACCGAAGTTCTGAATCAATGAATCGGTAAAACCAGATTTTTCCAGAGAGTCACGAATGAGGTCCAGATCGGCCGGTTTTTCCGGGTTAATTTCAATCACCGTACCACCGGTGAAATCCAATCCCCAGTTAAAACCTAGCACACCCATAACAATCAGTGACAGGATTAACAAAGTTCCCGAAATGACGAACGCGACGTTATCCCAACGCATAAAGTCGTAGACTTTACGACCATAGTTGAGTTGTTCAACAGTATATTCCTGTGCCACGACACACTCCTCAAATAGACAGCTTGTTAACGCGTTTGCCGCTGTACACCAGGTTCACAATCGCACTGGTGCCAACAATAGCGGTAAACATAGAGGTCGTAACCCCAATTGCCGTCGTAATGGCAAAGCTTTTGATTGAACCGCTCCCTACAGTGTATAGAATTATTGCCGTGATCATCGTTGTCAGGTTAGCATCGACGATACTGGAAAATGCACCTTTGTATCCTTCATGAATGGCTTGTTGAACTGTGCGCCCGTTCCTGAATTCTTCTTTGATACGTTCGTTAATCAGTACGTTGGCATCTAGCGCAACCGCCAGCGTCAATACGATACCAGCAATCCCCGGCATGGTGAGCGTCGCCCCCGGCAATAGTGACATCACCCCGACGATCAGCACCAGGTTAGCCACCAACGCAGTGGTCGCAATGATACCAAACCCTTTGTAGAATACCACCATAAACAGGATGGATGCCACCAGACCCCACAAACAGGCCTCAAAACCCTGGGTGATGTTTTGCATCCCCAGCGTTGGCCCGATGGTGCGCTCCTCAACAATCTGAATTGGGGCAATCAACGCACCGGCACGCAGCAACAGAGAGAGCTGACGCGCTTCGTTCGGATTGTCGATACCGGTAATACGGAAGCTGTTACCCAGACGTGACTGAATTGTCGCGACGTTGATCACTTCTTCATGTTTTTCCAGAATGGAACGACCCGACGTGGTATCTTTCTTATCGCTATCCTTGTATTCTACAAACAAAGTTGCCATCAGTTTACCGATGCTGTCCTTGGTGAAATTGGACATGGTGTTACCGCCCGTGCTGTCCAGCGAGATGTTCACCTGCGGACGACCGTATTCGTCGACACCCGAAGTGGAATCGGTAATGTGGTCACCGGTGAGGATCACACGCTTGTAGAGCACTACCGGGATGCCATCACGCATGTTTTTCACTTCTGAATCAACCGGAACACGGCCATTGGCCGCTGCCGTCACGTCCGCAGAACTGTTTACCAGACGGAATTCCAGCGTTGCCGTCGCACCCAGAATTTCTTTAGCACGCGCAGTATCTTGAATACCGGGCACCTCAACCACAATGCGATCCGCACCCTGACGTTGTACCAGCGGTTCGGCCACGCCCAGTTGGTTAACACGGTTACGCAGGATATTGATGTTTTGCTGGACGGCGTATTCGCGTGCTTCACGCAGGCGCTCGGCGCTTATCATCGCACGCATCATGTTATCGCCGCTGGCGTTAAACACCAGATCGCGATGACGGGTGGTGAGATATGAAATCGCGTCGTTACGCATTGCCGCATCGCGGAAACGGATCTCTGCGGTATTGTCATCGGCTTTACGCAACGTGGTGTAAGGTATGCCCTTTTCACGCAGATCGCTACGCAGGGAATCCCTGGTCTGCTCTTGCAGTTTACCTAACGCCGTTTCCATATCCACTTTCATCAGGAAGTACACACCGCCGCGGAGATCCAGACCAAGTTTCATAGGTTCCGCACGCAGCATACGTAGCCAGTTTGGTGTAGCGGGGGCCAGGTTTAAAGCAACGACATATTTCTTACCCAATGCATTCACCAGCGCTTCACGGGCGCGCAGTTGAATATCCTGGGTGGAAAAACGGACAAGGATCGCACCACTTTCTAACGCGAGCGATTTGCTGGTGATCTGCTGTTGTTGCAATACATTCTGGACCTGGATCAGCGTTGACTCACTGGCGGCGATACCTCGCGCGCCAGTGATTTGTACCGACGGATCCTCACCATACAGGTTAGGAAGTGCATAAATCAGGCCGATGACTAATACCACAACCAGCATCAGGTACTTCCACAAAGGATAACGCTTTAACACGGCAGTTCCCTCCTGGAAAATCAAAAATTACAGGGATTTGATGGTGTCTTTTGGCAATACGGTAGCCACAAAATCACGTTTGATAACCACTTCATTGGTGTCGTTCAGCGCGATAGCGATGTACCCTGTCTCAGAGACTTTCGTCACACGACCCACCAAACCGCCCGTTGTCAGCACTTCATCCCCTTTGGAAATGGAATCCATTAGTTTCTTGTGATCTTTAGCGCGCTTTTGCTGAGGACGCAGAATCATGAAGTAAAAAATCAGGCCAAAAACAGCTAGCATAATCACCAGAGAGTACGGACTTTGTGCCGGAGCACCAGTTGCAGCTACAGCATCAGAAATGAAAAAACTCATTTAACTATCCTCTTTGTTATCAAAACAAACGAGTGCAAAAGTATATGAAATCCAAATGTGCTTAAAATGCTTCAACTGTACACATCACGCGCAGCAGGTACGAAAACCGCGTCGTCAGTTATGTTAACCTGCCGCCGTTTCAGCAAGGGACGGTGCCGGTTTACCAATCCGTTGGTAAAAATCTGCCACAAAATCCCCTAATTTACCCTCTTCGATGGCCTGACGTAACCCCGCCATAATCCGTTGATAATACCGCAAATTGTGTATGGTATTGAGGCGCGAGCCGAGTATTTCATTGCAACGGTCAAGATGATGCAAGTAAGCGCGGCTATAATTGCGACACGTGTAGCAATCACAGTACTCATCCAACGGACGAGTATCATCCTTGTGTACCACATTGCGGATTTTTACCACTCCGTCAGTGACAAACAGGTGGCCGTTGCGCGCATTGCGCGTTGGCATCACACAGTCAAACATGTCGATGCCGCGTTGCACGTCTTCCACCAGATCCTCTGGCTTGCCGACCCCCATCAGATAACGGGGTTTATCCGCCGGGATCTGCGGGCACACATGCTCAAGAATGCGGTGCACATTTGCCTTTGGCTCACCGACTGCCAGGCCGCCCACAGCGTACCCATCAAAGCCAATCTCTACCAGCCCTTTTACTGAGACATCGCGTAAATCTTCGTAAACACTTCCCTGAATGATACCAAATAACGCGTTGTTGTTATTGAGTTCATCAAAACGATCGCGGCTGCGCTTCGCCCAACGCAACGACATTTCCATCGAGCGTTTGGCATAATCCCAATCGGCAGGATAAGGCGTACACTCATCGAAAATCATCACTATATCAGAGCCGAGATCGTACTGGATTTCCATCGATTTTTCTGGACTGAGGAAAATCGGGTCGCCGTTGATCGGATTACGGAAGTGCACACCCTCTTCGGTGATTTTGCGGATATCACCCAGGCTGAATACCTGAAATCCGCCGGAATCAGTCAAGATCGGGCCATGCCACTGCATGAAATCATGCAAATCGCCATGCAGCTTCATGATCTCTTGGCCTGGGCGCAGCCACAGGTGGAAGGTGTTACCCAGCAAGATTTGCGCGCCGGTTTCTTTCACTTCCTCGGGCGTCATGCCCTTTACCGTGCCGTAAGTGCCAACCGGCATAAACGCCGGGATTTCCACCACGCCGCGCTCAAAAATAAGACGGCCACGGCGCGCGCGACCATCAGTTTGCAACAATTCGTATTTCACCTTGCCTCCAGCACCGGAAAACAGTCCGATGAATTGCAAAAATGGGCGCATTTTAACAACCAAAAACCCCGCGCCACAAGTCGGCCAGCTTAAATAGCTCTTATTTTAATTTGTTAATCCTTGCCGATTTGTGCCAATTTTATGCCAAAAAATCTTGGCACACTCGATATGCGTAAAATTCATCGGCACTCAGATGAGTCATTGGCGTTGCTTAGGTAGGTTAGCCATCCTTGGTATTCATACAGCTTAGTGGTGTGAATCTGCGGACGATTGGTTTCATTGATCGGTGAATACGGGAGAAGCAACGCTTGATAGTTAGCACCAAAAGGGCCACTATTTATCAAATAAATATGAAGTAGCGCAACCGCCGCAGCCCGAATCCCGAAAGGATAAAAGATGAGCACTAACGAAATGACTACCCTGAACTTGAAAGGTTCACGCTAAAATCGCCAAGTTGATGGCCGAGACAGAAAAGATTAACAGGGAAACCATGTGGTATCCTGTAGCTGTATATCAACCGGCTTGATAGGTGCGGTGGTTACAATCACTACCCTCATCATCAAACTGATTTAACTGAAGCGCCGCGAGGGGTTTTAATAGGCTTCTTTACGAGACTGAGTAATAACTACACTCCTCCTCCAACCCCCAGATGATCTAAACAGCTTTAAAGACGCGTTAAACTATACTGGCAACCAAATGGTAGACCTTTCTGGGATAGCCAGCAACAGACAGTGGCGTAAATACATCGAGGGAAAGTCACCTCACACTATGTCGCAACATATCCTGTTTTATATTTTTATATGGCGGCACAGCTTGCGTTATCAGATGATGAGTTACTTCTTCTTATCAAGAAGAAGTATGAGATAGGAGCTTGAAACACACTGATGATTAAAACAGATTATCAAAGATCGACAATCTGTGTCCTTGCCTCCATGGATAAACGATCTGGTTGCCCGTAAAGTTCTGATGCTGTGATCGAAAACTCCACCTTTTATGCGATTCTGCTGGCTATGGGTAGCAACGCCTGGGTCATCCCATCTAACTCCAGTTTTCACGCTTTGAGGATACGCTCGATATTATTGCCGAGCGACTCGGATTATTCGCTTAATCCTTCGCTATCAGGTTGAACTACAGGTTCCATCACTTTCTGGGCTTTGTTGAATAATTAGGAAATTATGCTGTTTACACTAACATAGCTGCGCGGAATAGTGCTCCACTATTTTAACAACCATTTGTAAAATATGGATTTTGTCGTGTTAGCCACAAAGTGGTGCGCTACATCAGTGCTTTTCATGTATTGCTCTAACGTGACTATTAGATGTTCATAGATGATAAGTGTAGCGGTATTAGGAACAGCTATTTAGCCTATTTTAGCAGAATACTCGTTTCATTCTAGGCACTTGTAAAGTATTTGCGATGTAAAGGTATGACTTTTAGTAATGCATCCGTTGATTTTTCAAGATTTTACAGCCTAGTATTGTGTTTAATATACAAAGCCTGTCAAGGAAAAACAGGATAGAAAACTAATAATATTCAGCTTTATTGGAGAAATACTTGAAAATAAATTTTTATTTATAATTAAGAAAATTAAATAGACAAAAATATTAAAAATAATTAAAGAAAAAATAAAAAAATTTTCTTAAGATATTCTATCGAATAGCACATTTATTAAAAATGATTACAAAATATATATATTTATGCATTCTCAGGTCATTGGAGATGCTATTGTAACATCAAGTATAATTGAAGCTATTAGAGATAATGATTTTAAGGTTTATATGATAATACCTCCAAAGATATTATTCTTATTCATAGATATGATCAAAATTTATGGTTTTTATATATCAAAATTATTTTAAAAAATCAAAAAATTATTAAATTTTAATATTGATTTGGTTAATGTGGGAGTCTTATAGTAATAAGACTACTCAATTTACAATAACTCAGCTTTTAAAAACTGAGCATGGAGATGATATAGCATCATTTGCTGCTTCAATTTTAATAAAAGCATTAAGAAAAGAGTTAAATAAAATACACGAATTTAGATCGTGAATCAGATTGTTGTTCGTGTATTCAATAAGTTAATACATCATCAAACGTGAGTATTACGTTTGATGATGTATTAACTTATTGAATGAATGAGCAAATTGAACATATTGATTGTTTGCATAACTGCATTACCACTCACAAACGGGCTTGCAGCGCAAGCGTAACGGCGCCAATTAAAAACAACATCACTAATTAATGCTTATCCGGATAAATACGGTGATATGCCTGTTATCCGGTTTGTCTATTTTAGTTCGTTTTCATCTTTATCATTGGTGAAGAAAAATATTATTATCAGGAGGAAAGAGTGCGTGCGCTATGGGAGAGAATGCTTCAGATCAGCATCGCAAAGAAACTCTATGGCGGCTTTTCATCGTCTTATCATTAATTATTTTGCTTTGTTCTTCAGCGCATTACGTTTTTCTGAGATTCGTGATTTATATACTAATACGGCATTGATCTCCGAGATAAACCATTATTTCAATCAGGCAAAACTGCCAGAATAAAAGTCTTTTATACATTGAATGAAAGAACGCCAGAAACATGATGAAATATGTTTCCCAGATAATTGCGCAGCAGGAAAGCGATGTGCAGCATTTCCAACTTCCGAGCGAACAACTGACGCAATATCAACATGAGCTGGAGGAGGAAATCGCGCTCGTCGTATCTGCGTTGCGTGGGCAGAAGCAGGTCCTTCCCTCCACATGGAGAACATTGCAGAATACTGAATAGTAGCAACGCCTCAAGGCGGCTGATACGCAGTCCATTAAAGTGGGGTTTGCTGTTACCAATACCCTTATCCGTATCGCTAGAAAGATTTATGAGAAAAACCATCATGTTATCACAACTTAGTAGCGGAAATCGTTATTATCGGGATTTGCACCGTTTTGCTGGGAATATTGATCGCCGTATCGGTAACGCGCCTGATAGCGAAATCGATACGCGGCAGCCTTAAACTGGCGCAGCGCAGTTCACAAATGGCCAGAGAGATTGAAGTCTTGATTGCAGAGTCCGTGACGCGAGTGGATGAAGATTCCGTGTTGGCAGAAGATGTGGATAGTACCATGCATGACATTGTGATGTCAATTCGATTGGCGCTGTGTCGATCGCATCATGAACGATATTTCGGTGGCGTCAGACGAGCAGAGTCGCAGTATTTCACCAATTGGTGATGTCGTGACAGGCACGGATCATACCATTCAGAAAAATGCAACGATGATCAGTGACTCCACCTCAGCGGCTTTAGCATCGGAAGCGCGGGTCGCACGGCTTGCCTGGATGATTGCAGTATTCCGTCCTGGAAATGATATGTGCGAGCCAGAGGCCGCACAGCGGCCAGCTCGTTTTGCGGCTTTGCCCGTTCAGATAACACAGGGAGAGTGGGTATAATACACTCAACCTGAAGCGTGCGCATGAGCGGGCTGCGTTGGCCTCTCATGCATAATTGATTACCTGAGCAGTACGCTGGAACTGCCTGGAATAAGACTTGGCATCACGCGCCAAATAGTATCGACAGGTTCGGTGCCAGCCAATAGCAATTCAACAGCAATTGAGGCAAAGTGGTCGAACGGAATATGCACCGAAGTGAGCAGAACTAGCAAACGGGCGGACAGTGGAATATCGTTATAGCCGACAAGTGATAAATCCTGACATATTTCCAGGCCCAATCAATAGGCCGCCGCCATCACGCCGAAGGCAAAATCATCGTTGATAGCGAAAATGGCCGTGGGCCTGTCTTCCGTGCTCCACTCAACAGCGTCATCCCTTCACTTTACCCTGACTCAATACTGAAACCGGATTCCCGAATCCAGGCTGGATTGGGTGAGTTCGGCCTCTCGCATTGCACGATGGAATCTTTCCCGGCGATAGGTCGCGTCGGAAGAAAATCTGGGTTCCAAAAGCATACCGATATCGCGCTGCCCGAGATCGATCAGACGTCGAGTTGCCAAATAACCCTTGTGCATCGTCACCAATGGCAGAGCGGCTGACACCGTCGGTACGCAGCACCAGAACGTGAGCAACATTTTGCTAACGCAGTTCCGCCAGCAAATGCTTATCCAGTTGGTTGGTGGCTAGAATTAGCCAACATCAACGCGCCGATCGAGCAAGGAGGATACCGCCTGTTTTTCTTGCACAGGATCGTCGCCGCAGGTCGCAACAATCGCGAAATAGTCGTAGCGTTCTGCTACGCAGCAGATGGCCTCATACAATACACCATCACCATATCGCTCAGACGCGGCACCAGTACGAGATGGTGCCCGTACAGCCACGACGCAGGCTGAAGGCCATGATATCTCGCCGGTAACCCAATTCTTGTGCAACTTGACGTACACGTTCCGCCGCTTTGCTGCGTGACGGAGGTAACCATTCATCCAGAATGCAGGAAACGGTGGAAACGCTCACCCCGGCTGCCGTGGCGACATCCTGTAAGGTTACTGGTTTGCTTCCCAACTTACGGATTGAACCGTTGGGCGGAAAGGTATTAGGATTATAGGTATTAGGATTCATGTAATCTATTAATTTTTTAAAAATGCACGGTATGTTGCCAATGACATTCGTGCGGCGTTTACGAATTTATTATGTAATGGCTCCTAGGCTTTGGCTATACTTCGGAATTTTAAATCTGCGCCACGGCAGGATAATCAGGGATTACTATGCAAAAGTATACGATAATGCGCAACATATATGTTTGATTGCGCTAATAAGCGCAGGAAGTTAGATGCCATTTGGATCGACAATACGCCCGCCGTTCAAGGTATGAAGGCGGGCGTATCCGTCATGTCAGCGTCGGCGTGGTGGTATGAGCCAACGAATGACAGTTCAGCAGCGCAAATAGCGGCTTTGATTTCCTCTTCTGCCCGGGGGGTTCCAAATGGCAGCAGCGGAGAACGCACTGTGGCGTGGTCTAGAATGCCACGTGCCACAATCGCATGTTTCACAGTGCTTACAGTACCTTCCATGTGCGAACCACGGTGATACACGCTTTTTGTTTGGTCACGGGCAGCAGGCGTTCATGGATCTCACTGGCTTTTTTGTAATCCTTCACCTTGCTGGCTCTGATCATCTCTGATCATTTCTGCCAGCAGTTCCGGTGCGCTATGTTGCCATAGCTCACCAGGAAACCGTCTACATCAAAGACAATCGACAGCAGATATTCATCATGGTAGCTCAGGATTTGCAGGTCTGGACGCTTACGACGGATTACTAGGATCCCCGTGTCCCAGCGACGCATATTACGCATGCCGTTCTTCATGGCAAACATACCCAGGTTGATCCGAAATTTTTAGCAACATAACGTTATCGAGAATATTTTCATTTTTGGTTTTTCTGAAAGGACTGTCAAGAGCGATTTGCTGTAAGGATTTTTGTATAACGGTAGGGGTTTTATTTTATATGATTTAAATCAATTTGTTGTTTGTTTTTCTCTCGTGCGGAAAACCGTGTGTAATGCCTGAGATGATATGATCTGGTGCAACCATAGAGGTGCGGATGCGCCAGCATTATCGGTTAATAGTGTGGCGGTGGCGTTTCTTCGGATTGCGAGGCGAGAAGAGAAGGGGATATTGCTTTTAATTTTTCCACTAACAGGCGCAGGTGCTCACGGATTTTCGCCATTTCCAATTCATGTTGGAGCACCGTCTGATTCAAATCATCAATGGTGAGCTCCTGAAAAGCTAGCTTGCTTTCAAGCATCTCAATACGTTGCTCGAGTTTCGTATGGGGCATTACGATTCCTCTGTATTTTATCGTATCTAGCCGAATATTCGGAACCTCCGGACATCGACAAGATCGGAAAATGGGTCTATGAATAATTCAGGGAATTTTATCAAAGAATTGTTATGTATCGTTATATTGTCTCGATACCCATAGTTATAGTAATAGCGCATTTAATTTAAGATTAATGTTTCTGGAGCCTGTAGTTCCAGACCCAGACCGGAAGATGATAGATGAGGGGTCACTATTTAAAGTAACGCTATTAGCGACGACGATGGCACTGACGCTGAATGCTAACCTGGTAATGGCGGCAGAAGCGGCCCCAGCGGCAAAATTCAACATTCAACAGCAATTGAGGATATCGCCGCTTATGGGATTGTTGCTTTCTTGGGGCGTTATATATAACTCACTAAAAATAAATAAAAACTTGTCATCACCTTAAATAAAGATCAATTGATTGCTGGCGTTTAGGAGGCGTTCGCTGACAAGAGGAAGCTGAACGACGAATAGATTGAGAAGGCCTTGCAAGGTTTCGAAACGCGCGTGAAAACCGCAGCAGAAAGGCACTAAATTCCGTGATGCATTTGCCAAATAAAAGGCGTGAAGAAAACGGAATCTGGCCTGCTGTATCAGATAGAATAGAAAGGAGGGGACGGGCGCAGCGCCGAAAGAGAGCGATACCATAGTGGTTAACTACAAAGGTACGCTGATTGACGGTAGCAAGTTTGATAACTCTTACAAACGTGGCGAACCGCTCTCCTTCCGTCTTGACGGTGTTATCCCAGGTTGGACTGAATGGCTGAAGCAGGTTAAAAATGTTGGAAAGTCAAACTGGTTATTCTGCCAGAGTTAGCTTATGGCGAAAATGGCGTTCCGGTATTCCGGCGAACTCCACGCTGGAGTTTGAAGTGGAACTGCTGGATATCAAGGCAGACGCTGATGCCAAATCGGCCGCTAAATCAGAAAAACCTGCTGCCGAGAAAGCGCTAAATAACTCGCACTAGAGTTTTAGCTGATTCAGCCGTGGGGTAACCGGCTGTTTTATGGTATAGCGTCACGTCATGAAAGCAGCGTCGAGAAGGTGACCTCCGCCAGCGTGCCGTTGCCATCACGCAGGTTGCTGAGCGTTAATGCGCCATGGTGCAGTTGTGCCATGTGGGTGACAATACTCAATCCCAGCCCGATGCACCGTAAGGCGTGTCCATGCGGACAAACGCCTTGCTCAATTTGCCGACTTTGCTTTCATCAATGCCTGGACCCTTGGTCACACACCTGCAAGGTGATTTCCGGGTCTGGCGGTAAGTCGCACAGTATATAGTGCTCTCTGGAGGGCTATAAATGTGAGAGTTTTCGATCAAATTACGCAGCAGTAGTTGCACAATAACGTAGCATCGCCCTGCATCGCCATCTCTTCCACCGCATCCTGTATGGGGACAATCACATCCTGAGGCAGAGAAACCTATTGGTAATGGCCGGAGGAAAACGCCACGGCGGCGCGCGCCTGTTTAACGGCTCGTATCATGGTACCGATGCGTGCAATCAGCGGCTGGCAATCGACCCCATGACATTGTTGCTGAAGTTCCAGATGCAGCCGCATTCTTGCCAGCGGGGTATGTAGTTTAGTTCGTGTGCGACGTCAGCGGTAAATTGGCGATCTCGTTCCAGCGTTTCATTCATGAGCACAAAGAGTTGATTCATGGAGTGTGTCACGGCGGCGATCTCTATTAGCAGACTGGGTATGCTGAGTTGTGAGGCTATCGATTCGCGTATTTCCTTGGCGATATGCTCGTTACTTGCGTGTTCACTCAGCATTTTGTCCACCAGAAACTCGATCTTTTCCTTACTTTCATGTCATTGCTAGGCAATGCTGATGAGCTGACACGTCAACAAAATACATCCCAGCGCGATGATAGGCTGCCAGCGCCTGCTGGCCGCATGGGGAAACATCGAGCTGAAAATGCGTTTCATGCGTCATCTTCGGTCGTGAACAGATAGCCGAAGCCGCGCAAAGTACGGATGCGCGCTTTGCCGATTTTCTATCGTAAATGATAGACGTGAACTTCGAGTGAGTTTGAGGCTGGATCATCATTACAATTGTAAATACCCTGATGCAACAATTCGCGGTGAACGGATTGCCCGGCTTTCAATACCAGCGTTGCGAAAATCGCAAACTCTTTTGGCGTCAGAATAACCGATTCGTGCTTCAGGCTCACCTGCTGAGTCGTGAGATCAAGGCAAAGATCGCCCACCATAACCAGGTTGTCGCTTGCGCCTTGGTGGCGGCGATTATAGCTCTAACCCGTGCTAGCAGAGCTCCGTCAGCGCAAACGGCTTAACCAGATAGTCGTCGGCTCCGGAATCCAGCCCGCTGAGGCGATCGTCGATGGTATCATGGGCGGTCAGGATCAGCACCGGCATATGCTGGTGCTGTTTGCGCCAGCGTGCCAGCAGTTGTAAGCTATCGCCATCCGGTAGCTCGAGATCCAGAACCACCAGACTGTATGGCGCACTGTTTAATAGTGTATCCGCCTGTTTGGCTCCGCCCGCGCAGTCGCAGGCGTACCCTTACTGGCTGATGGCCAGTTATACAATCCTTCTTGCAGTAAGGTATCATCTCCTACAATCAACAATCTCATGCAGTGCGATCCCGACATCCCTTGATGATATCCCATTCAGGCTGATATTCGTTGGTAGTAACATTAAGCATTCCCTGATATAGTCTGAAATAGATTGTCTTGCGAATAACATTGTGTTTGCGCGCGTTGTCGCAAACACGTCTCTTCCACTGCAAATTGCTGCTGGAAGTCATGCGACGACCACATCAATATCGGGATATGCGTTTGTTGTGAAGGGGCGACGGCATAGGGCATGCTGTGTAAATCAACACCGTCTTTTCCCAGTGATTCTCCATGAGAGAGATAAATTAATGCGGTGTTGCACTTATCCTGATGGTATTTCAGCAGCGCTATCGCATTGTTAACGTGTTATCCAGATAAAGCAGTGTGTTGTCATAGGTGTTTGGTTAGCGCATCTTGGGAACAACTTTGAATCTGGTTGGTGTAGTAAGCAGATCAGGGTAAATTGTTTGAACGCGTCCGGATAATGTCTGTAATAGGCTGGCCCGTGACTGCCAATTATGTGCAGCACAATAATGGCGTTGTTGTTTAGTTGATTGATATGGCCTTTCACGCCGGTAAACAGCGCTTCATCGTAGCATTATTCGCCGCTGCATAAGCCCGGTGCTGAAATGTTGGGAATATCTTTGTTGGGAACTAGATTTTGACGCCCTTGCATCCGTCGTCATTTCCTGCCACAGCACATTGATGCCGGCGCGTTGAACAATATCCAGCAGCCCTTCCTGATGGTTGGGCAGTGCGGCATTATATTGCGTGCGTGGCATGTTAGAAAACATGCAGGACACCCGAAATGCTGGTTGAGGTGTCACACGACTGGCATGGGGAAAATAGATCACGTTGGCCTTTTTCAACTGCGGATTAGTCTCTTTGCCGTATCCCCCAGAGAGAAGTTTTCCGCGCGAGCGGTTTTCCTACCACTAAAATAATCAGATTTTTCTTACCATTGTCAGGACGGGCCTTGGTGCGCATCCAGGCCGATTTATACTAACGGCTGGTTAGCCAAGTGCCAGATGCTTAACATAGAAAAGATTGTCGGCTATCACGTTGCTGAGGGTAATAGATTTCACCAACTCCTTGTTATTTCGTATTAATGACGCGTAATTTTTGTAAAAAAAGCACGGCGACGAGCAATATTATCAGCGGTGATAGTGCGATGCGCAAAAATCGATGACCGATACTGATTGCGATTAATACCGTCGGTTTTATTTTTACCCATAACGCGAAGCTGGCAGGCAAGACCCCGACGAGCAATACCCAAAGTGCTAGTTGTGGCGTAAACAGATCGACAGGTTCCGACACATTGTTTTCCACCACATTTTGTATCATGGTGCGATCGTAATAAAATAATGCTGTAGTTCAGCATGAATATTGCACTGAAGCGCCCGCGATCAGCAGCGCAGCAATTGCCATTGACGCAGATAGGGAATGGCGAACAGGGTAAAGACGATATTCAGTACGGCGAAGATCAGAAACGGCATGCTCAGGAAAAAGGCAGCGTTTTGCTCTAGCTGAAATCCAGCAGGTGCAGCTGACGATAGTAAACAACGTTTTGCACCAGCGTGATAAAGGCGGAGAAAAACAGAACGTAGCCGATTCTTATCCATTTTGGCGGAAAAGGGTAAAACGAATTTTCATAGCTATCTCAATGAATAAAGACAAAATAAGTGATAGCGCGTGACGTTAAGATATTAAAATTAAGCCAACTTATCTTAAGACGGCGTTCAGGTGTCGTGTAAAAAGAGGTAGAACCGTGAAATGCGGGGACAGGAGAAGGGAGATTTGGTAGACTTAGTGTCCTGTCGATGGTGAGTGCCTTAACGTCTTAAGGCAATTAAATAGATGATGTCGAGGATGGTGTCAGGCATGCCAAATTCGCTTGTGTATGGCGAATCAAATAAAATTGATTTGCTGGAGGGACGGTCGTTTAACCCGACGGACCATGAGATCCTGAAATCTTACGAGGCGGTGGTAGACGGCCTGGCGATGCTGATCGGTGAACACTGTGAAATCGTGTTGCACGCGCTAGAAGATCTTAAATGCATCTGCGATGCGCATTGCCAACGGCGAATATACCGGGCGTAAAATCAGTTCGCCGATTACCGATCTAGCGTTACGTATGCTGCATGATATGGCGGGAGAAGACAGTAGCATATCCAAAGCTTACTTCACTCGAGCCAAAAGCGGTGTGCTGATGAAATCGGTCACTATCGCCATTCGTAACCGCGAGCAGCGTGTGATCGACCTGCTGTCTATCAACATGAATCTTGATGTACCTTTTAGACTGGGAAGACATTTATTCCACCGGAAACCCATGAAGTGGCCTCCTCGGTGAACTTTGCTTCTTTCGTGGACGATCTCATTGCGCAGACGCTTGAGTTCTCTATTGAAGAGGTGAACGCGAATCGCAACGTTTCTAACAATGCCAAGAATCGGCAAATTGTGCTGAACCTCTATGAAAAGGGTATTTTCGATATAAAGGACGCAATCAATCAGGTGGCGGATTGCCTGAATATTTCCAAGCACATGGTTTACTTCTACATTCGCCAGTTTAAAAATGGTGATTTCAGCGGCGGACACGACCGCTAATGCTGCGTTATTGCCTCTTGGTGACAGGCCCGGCATACGGTACGCAGCAGGCGAGTAGCGCGCTGCTGTTTGCCCGAGCGTTGATTGCACAAGGGCACTGCCTGGAAAGAGTGTTTTTTTATCGGGAAGGGGTTCTGAACGCCAGTCAACTGACATCCCCTGCTAATGATGAGTTCGATTTAACGCGTGTGTGGCAACAGTTGAGAGCAACGCATCAGGTGGCACTAAATGTTTGCGTGGCCGCCGCACTGCGTCGCGGCGTCACTGACAAGGAACAGGCAAGGCTGCTCGATCTGCCCACCGCCAATCTGCAACCGGGTTTTTCATTGAGCGGTTTAGGTGAACTAGCTCAGTCCGTATTGACGTGCGATCGCGTTGTACAGTTTTAAGGAGCGATAATGAAACGCATCGCTTTCTTTTTTACCCATGCTCCGCACGGTGACGCGTCAGGGCGAGAAGGATTGGATGCCTTATTGGCCATCTCCGCACTGAGCGATGATATCGGTGTATTTTTTATCGGTGACGGTGTGCTCCAACTGTTGCCTGGCCAGCAACCTGACATCATTCTGATGCGTAACTATATTGCCACGTTTGGCGTGTTGCCGCTGTACGACATCGAGCACTGCTATCTGTGTGCGGCGTCTGCCGATCAGCGCGGCCTAAACGCGGATACCAAATGGGTGATTGACGTTGAACGACTCGCGCCGGATGGCCTACGTGCAACGCTTGCCGACTATGACACTGTCCTTACGTTTTAATTTGAGAGTGTTTAGTGTGAGAGTGCTACGCTTATGCAGTCTGTGATCCCACCTCTGAAAACGCGCTTGCATACGCTTTCCCGTTCGCCCTATCACACTGATATCGACGCTATGTTGCGTTGCGTATTGCCACAGGATGCGCTGCTGCTGCTGCAAGACGGCGTGATTGCCGCATTAGGGCAGGGGAACGTGGTGGAACGCCTGCTGGCATTGGGCATTCCTGTCTACGCCTTGCAGGAAGATGTGGATGCCCGCGGGTTAGCAGAACAAATATCAACCAGCATTCTGCTGGTCGACTATACTGAATTTGTCCGACTAACCACCCAACACGCTGTGCAACTGGCGTGGTGATGCTGAAATTTTGACTATTTCTTGACTCCATTCACCGTCAGACCTAAAATTCTGCGTCCCCATTTTTTACTCTGTAAAAAATATATAGGGCGATTTATTACGTATTTACGAAGCGAAATAAAAACCAGGAGTTTTTAATGGCAACAATTAACCAGCTGGTTCGCAAACCGCGCTCTCTGAAGGTTGCAAAAAGCAACGTTCCTGCGCTGGAAGCGTGCCCGCAAAAACGTGGTGTATGTACTCGCGTATATACCACCACTCCGAAAAAACCAAACTCCGCATTGCGTAAAGTATGCCGTGTGCGTTTGACTAACGGTTTTGAAGTGACTTCCTACATCGGTGGTGAAGGTCACAACCTGCAGGAGCACTCCGTGATCCTAATCCGTGGAGGTCGTGTTAAAGACCTCCCAGGCGTGCGGTACCATACCGTACGTGGTGCACTGGACTGCTCTGGTGTTAAAGATCGTAAGCAGAGGCGTTCCAAGTACGGCGTTAAACGTCCCAAGGCTTAATGGTTCTCCGTTAAGTAAGACAAAAACGTTTTAACTTAAATGTTTAAATGTCAAACTAAACTCGTAGAGTTTAGGATAATCCTGAATTAACAACGGAGTATCTCTATGCCACGTCGTCGCGTCATTGGTCAACGTAAAATTCTACCAGATCCTAAGTTCGGATCTGAATTACTAGCCAAATTTGTAAACATTCTGATGGTAGACGGTAAAAAATCTACCGCAGAAGCAATCGTCTATACCGCGCTGGAAAACCTGGCGGCACAGCGTTCTGGTAAAAACGAACTGGAAGTTTTCGAAGTCGCTATGAACAACGTTCGTCCGACTGTCGAAGTTAAATCACGCCGTGTAGGTGGTTCAACTTACCAGGTTCCAGTTGAAGTCCGTCCGGTCCGTCGTAATGCATTGGCAATGCGTTGGATCGTTGAAGCTGCTCGTAAACGCGGTGATAAATCGATGGCTTTGCGCCTTGCGAACGAACTTTCTGATGCAGCAGACAGCAGAGGTACTGCTGTTAAGAAACGCGAAGACGTTCACCGCATGGCCGAAGCCAATAAGGCGTTCGCTCACTACCGCTGGTAATTCCTTCGGCCTAACCAGGCGGGCGTGCTTTGCAGCCCGCCCGTTTGTGTTAATTGATGAATTGAACGTCCGAAATATAGAGGAAACAAATGGCTCGCACAACACCCATTACACGCTACCGTAATATCGGTATCAGTGCACACATCGACGCCGGTAAAACCACCACGACTGAACGTATTCTGTTCTACACAGGTGTAAACCACAAAATCGGTGAAGTTCACGACGGCACCGCCACGATGGACTGGATGGAGCAGGAGCAAGAGCGTGGGATTACCATTACCTCCGCTGCGACTACTGCGTTCTGGTCTGGTATGGCGAAGCAGTTTGAGCCACACCGCGTCAATATCATCGACACCCCGGGACACGTTGACTTCACTATCGAAGTAGAACGTTCCATGCGTGTTCTTGATGGTGCAGTCATGGTTTACTGTGCCGTTGGTGGTGTTCAGCCGCAGTCTGAAACCGTATGGCGTCAGGCTAACAAATACAAAGTTCCGCGCATCGCGTTCGTTAACAAAATGGACCGTATGGGTGCGAATTTCTTGAAGGTCGTTGGTCAGATCAAATCCCGTTTGGGCGCGAACCCAGTTCCGCTGCAATTGGCGATTGGTGCTGAAGAAGGTTTCACCGGTGTTGTTGACCTGGTGAAAATGAAAGCAATCAATTGGAACGAAGCCGACCAAGGCGTCACCTTCGAATACGAAGACATCCCTGCTGATATGCTGGAACTGGCTGATGAATGGCACCAGAACCTGATCGAATCCGCTGCGGAAGCTTCCGAAGAACTGATGGAGAAATACCTGGGCGGTGAAGAACTGACTGAAGAAGAGATCAAAAAAGCTCTGCGTCAGCGCGTTCTGAACAACGAAATCATCCTGGTTACCTGTGGTACTGCCTTTAAAAACAAAGGAGTACAGGCGATGCTGGATGCGGTAGTTGATTACCTGCCATCTCCAGTCGATGTACCGGCGATCAACGGTATGATGGATGACGGTAAAGACACGCCGGCTGAACGTCACGCAAGTGATGATGAGCCGTTCTCTGCGCTGGCATTCAAAATTGCTACCGACCCGTTTGTAGGTAACCTGACATTCTTTCGTGTGTACTCCGGTGTGGTTAACTCCGGAGATACCGTGCTGAACTCTGTAAAAGCGGCACGTGAGCGTTTCGGTCGTATCGTTCAGATGCATGCTAACAAACGTGATGAGATCAAAGAAGTTCGCGCTGGTGACATCGCGGCAGCCATCGGTCTGAAAGAGGTAACCACCGGGGATACCCTTTGCGATCCGGATTCTCCGATCATCTTGGAACATATGGAGTTCCCGGAGCCGGTTATCTCTATCGCCGTTGAGCCGAAAACTAAAGCTGACCAGGAAAAAATGGGTCTAGCTCTGGGCCGTCTGGCGAAAGAAGACCCGTCCTTCCGCGTATGGATTGACGAAGAGTCTAACCAGACCATCATTACCGGTATGGGTGAGCTGCACCTCGACATCATCGTTGACCGTATGAAACGTGAGTTTAACGTTGAAGCGAACGTCGGTAAACCTCAGGTTGCTTATCGTGAAGCGATTCGCGCGAAAGTTACCGATATAGAAGGTAAACACGCCAAGCAGTCTGGTGGTCGTGGTCAGTATGGTCACGTGGTTATCGACCTGTATCCGCTGGAGCCTGGTGCAAATCCGAAAGGCTACGAGTTCATCAACAACATCAAAGGTGGTATAATTCCTGGTGAATACATCGCTGCCGTTGATAAAGGTATTCAGGAACAGCTGAAAGCTGGCCCGCTAGCGGGTTACCCGGTGGTCGATCTCGGCGTGCGGTTGCACTTCGGTTCTTACCATGACGTTGATTCCTCTGAACTGGCGTTTAAACTGGCTGCGTCTATCGCCTTTAAAGATGGCTTCAAAAAAGCAAAACCTGTTCTGCTTGAGCCAATCATGAAGATTGAAGTAGAAACGCCGGAAGAGAACACCGGTGACGTAATCGGTGACCTTAGCCGTCGTCGTGGTATGCTGCGTGGTCAGGAATCTAACATCACTGGCGTTGTGATTCATGCAGAAGTTCCGCTGTCTGAAATGTTCGGATATGCAACTCAACTGCGTTCTCTGACAAAAGGCCGTGCTTCTTACTCCATGGAGTTCCTGAAGTACGATGATGCGCCGAACAACGTTGCTCAGGCCATTATTGAAGCTCGTGGTAAATAATTACCAAGCCTAATACATTGATCCCATGTCCACTCCTCAGTGGAGGATATTTGAGTAAGGAATATAGTCGATGTCTAAAGAAAAATTTGAACGTACAAAACCGCACGTTAACGTCGGTACTATCGGCCACGTTGACCATGGTAAAACCACGCTGACCGCAGCTATCACCACCGTACTAGCTAAAACCTACGG
>JBPETC010000015.1:0-27915 GCA_051710325.1 Symbiopectobacterium sp. | reverse complement strand
GACAACCAGCTTTGCTGCTTCGAGCTTAAGTTCTGCCGTGAAATGTTTTGCCATTTACTCACCTGTCGTATTGTTGAGGTAAGCATATCACCTCCGATAACGTAGCCTATATCAGTGTGATAATACAAGCGGCCGTGGCCTAGTTTACAGTTTGGAGATCATGCTCGGTACCGACATGCTGAATGCGTTTTCCGCAGCGGGCTAAACTGTGCGGTGCCGGCACTGACTGGCATTGAATACCTACACCTATATTACAGAAATTTTGGCTGGTGCGATCTGTTCGGTACCTCATGGCGAAATTGAAGCGGCCATAGAGCCTACGGTTTTTCCAAGTTTAACAGTATCACTGCATTATTTTGCCGGGGCGTTACGTATTGCACTGCCCGCGTACAACAACGAGGTGATTTTGATGCTTCACTCTACAGCGCTGGCTGCGACATATTGATACCCGTTAATCTCATTAACATCAGGAAAACAGCATGTCAGATCATAAACTGATGATGACGGAACTGCAACTGTGAATACGACGTACTGAAGGGCGTTTCTCTTCAGGCGAAAGCGGGTGATGTCATTTCGATTATCGGGTTGTTAGGGTCAGGAAAAAGTACGCAGCTGCGCTGCATTAACTTTCTGTAAAAACCGTGCGAGGGGCGATATTCGTCAACGATGAAGAGATTCGCATGGTGCGTGACACTGATGGACAACTGAAATTCTTTGATAAGAAACAATTGCAACTGCTACACATGCGGTTGACCATGTTCTTTCAGCATTTCAACCTGTGGAGCTTTATGACCGCATTGGAAAATGTTATGGAAACACCAGTGCAGGTACACTGGGATTGAGCAAAGCGGAAGCCACGAGCGTGCGGTGCGTTATCTGGATAAAGTGGGGATTACCCGGCGAAGCGCAGAACAAATACTCGTTCAAATCTCTCTGGTGGGCAGCAACAGCGTGTCTTCACTGCCCGTACGCTGGCGATGGAGCCGGAATTGCTGCTGTTTGACGAACTCATGTCAGCGCTGGACCCCTGAACTTGTGGGGGAAGTGCTGCGTATCATGCAGAAACTAGCAGAAGAGGGCAAAACCATGGTGGTGGTCACCTATGAAATGGAGTTTGCTTATCACGTATCAAGCCATGTGATCTTTTTGCATCAGGGCGTGATTGAAGAAGAAGCTCCACCAGATCACGTATTTGGCAATCCTACGAGCCCCGTTTGCAGCAGTTTCTCTCCGATGCATTGAAATAGTCGATACCGTTGTCAGCAAGGTGTATTTTGTGTTGTATCAGTGCTATTTCTTTCCGGTAACGCTCTTTGAGCGCGTCTTCCAGTTCGTGATAGCGAAAGCCAAATCCAGCGGCCTCCAGCCGATGTGGAATGGCGTGCTGTCCACCCAACACCAGCGTGGCGGCTTTCTTCCATCAGCAGTTTTAGTACAAATGCGGGCATGCGCATAAAACATGGGCGATCCAGCACGTGGGCCAACATGACGCAGAACTGCTCATTGCGCACAGGATAGGGCGCAATCATGTTAAAGGGCCCGCGTAGAATCGAGTTATCCAATAAATAAAGAACGGCATTGACCATATCGTGGATATGAATCCACGGCATGTACTGTTTGCTCGAACCTAAGTGGCCATCCAGACCGACGCGGAAGGGGCAGCATTTTTGCTAACACACCGCAGTTAGCAGCCAGTACGATGCCCATGCGCAGCAGGCGGCAGGATACGTGTGCAATCGCTCTCCGCACTCAGCGCCAATTTCTCCCAACGCGTACAGAGTTGATGAGTAAATTCTGGCGTCGGTGATTCACCTTCGGTGATTAATGCCGCTCCTTGATTGCCGTAATAAGTAACCGCAGAATCGGAAATAAATATCGCTTGGCGGCGAGGCGCTGGCTTTAATCAACGTAGCTAACTGCTCGGTAAGCTGCCAGCGACTCTCGCTCAGTTTTTGCTTTTATTGTGGGTGGCGTCCAAGCGTTTATCCGTAATTGGTTTTCCGGCCAGATCAATGACGGCGTCGATGTTATCCAGTGAGGTGCGATTTTGCAACTCTGATCAATACTATACGCGCTTGCCGAGTACCTGACGCGCGTGTGCTGTATCGCGAGTGAATACCGCGATATGGTGAGATAAAGATAGTAATCGAGCAATCAGATAACGGCCAATCAAGGTTGTTGCCGCCCGTAATCAGTATTGAATCGCTGCCTCACTTATTCCCTATAGGTTCTGATGGCGCTTTAAAGATGTAACCCAAGACGTGTATGTATTTTTATCATGAATACTAACGATAATAGGTGATTCTGCGTGAGATACTGTGACGATCAGGTAAAAAATCGCTGCATTTTAGTAGGCCACGCTGCCCTTGAGATTAGCAAAACCTGCTGCATTTTATGGGGCGAACTGCTGCAAAACAGCACAGGCTGAATGGCGGCGATTGTTGACTTACCTGCGAATATCAAGTTGTGTAAGGCCTTTTCGTCTTTGCTATGCGCTTTGCGCTGTGACTCCCATAGATTATTTCTACGGGATAAATAGCATGGCAAACCAATAGTGCACAACCAGGATTAAAAGGATGCTCGGCAGAGCTTCCATCATTTCCCATACTGGTGGCCTTTTGCCTATGTCTACCGCGGCTTTTGGCCAAACCGGGCTTTATTGCCGGTTTTGCCACAGGCCGCGAAAGTGCGCCTTTGGATAATCCAGAAGCTCTGGATTACTGCTGGGTAGCCTGAATGGCGGTCAGGGCCATGGTATAAACGATATCGTCTACCAGTGCGCCACGGGACAGATCGTTCACTGGCTTGCGCATGCCTTGCAGCATCGGCCCGATAGAGATCAGGTCAGCAGAACGTTGTACAGCTTTGTACGCTGTGTTGCCGGTGTTCAGATCCGGAAAGATGAACACGGTAGCTTGGCCAGCAACCGGTGAATTTGGCGCTTTGGATTTCGCTACGTCGGCCATTACTGCGGCGTCGTATTGCAGCGGACCATCGATCACCAGATCCGGGCGTTTTTCCTGTGCCAAACGAGTTGCTTGACGCACTTTTTCCACGTCGCTACCTGAACCGGAGTTACCGGTGGAGTAAGAGATCATGGCAACGCGCGGATCGATACCAAATGCGGCGGCGGAATCGGCGGACTGAATCGCAATTTCGGCCAGTTGCTCTGCTGTCGGATCCGGGTTGATGGCGCAGTCACCGTAGACAAACACTTGTTCCGGCAGCAGCATAAAGAACACGGAAGAAACCAGTGAACTGCGCGGAGAGGTTTTGATCAACTGCAATGGTGGACGGATAGTGTTAGCGGTAGTGTGAACGGCACCGGAAACCAGACCGTCAACTTCGTCTTGTTCCAACATCAGGGTGCCCAGCACCACGTTGTCTTCCAGTTGCTCACGCGCAACCACTTCGGTCATGCCTTTACTCTTACGCAGCTCAACCAGACGCGGGACATAGCGTTCGCGAACGGTATCCGGATCGATAATTTCGATGCCTTTACCCAATTTAACACCCTGTGCAGCAGCAATGCGTTGGATCTCTTCCGGGTTACCCAGCAGCACGCAGTGCGCAATACCACGTTCGGCACAGATAGAAGCGGCCTTCACGGTACGCGGTTCGTTGCCTTCCGGCAGAACAACGCGCTTGCCCGCTTGGCGTGCCAGTTCGGTCAGCTGATAGCGGAATGCCGGCGGAGACAGACGGCGAAAACGTTCGGATGTGGCGCTTAGAGATTCAATCCACTGGCTGTCAATGTGGAGAGCTACGTAGTCTTGGACTTTCTCAACGCGTTCTCTGTCGTCAGCCGGTACTTCCAGGCTGAAGCTTTGCAGGCTGAGCGAGGTCTGCCAGGTGTTGGTGTTCACCATAAATACCGGCAGGCCAGTATGGAAGGCGGGTTCGCACAGTTTGGCGATGCTGGCATCGATTTCATAACCGCTTGTCAGTAGCACGGCACCGATTTCAACGCCGTTCATGGCAGCCAGGCACGCGGATACCAGTACGTCAGGACGATCCGCAGAGGTCACCAGCAGGGAACCTGGACGGAAATGTTCCAGCATGTGTGGAATGCTGCGCGCACAGAAAGTCACGGTTTTCACACGACGGGTCTGAATTTCGCCTTCGTTGATGATGCGGGCATTCAGGTGTTTTGCCATATCGATAGCGCGGGTGGAAATCAGATCGAAGCTCCACGGCACGCAGCCTAGTACCGGCAGCGGGCTGTTAGCAAACAGTTGTTTCGGATCGACGTTCGGTACGTCTACTTTGCTGGAATCATAGAATATTTCAGACAAATCAGGACGGGTCCGACCTTGCTCATCCACCGGAGCATTCAGTTTATTGATGATAATGCCAGTGATGTTTTTGTTCTTGCTGCCGCCAAAGCTGCTGCGTGCCAGTTCGATACGCTCTTTCAACTGGTCAGGAGAGTCTTTTCCCAGTGCGATAACGAACACAATTTCAGCGTTCAGGGTTTTGGCGATTTCATAGTTCAGTGCGTTGGCAAACTGATGTTTGCGCGTTGGAACCAGACCTTCTACCAACACCACTTCTACATCTTTGGTGTTTTCGTGGTAGTTGGCGATGATCTCATCCATCAGCACATCTTGTTGGTTGGAACTGAGCAGCGCTTCAACGTGGCTCATTTTCAACGGCTCAGCTGCAGTGATGGATAAGTTGGCGCGGATGATAGTGATGGTTTGATCCGGCGTATTATCGCCAGAACGCGGTTGCGCGATCGGTTTGAACACGCTCAGGCGCACGCCTTTTTGTTCCATGGAGCGAATGACACCCAGGCTGACACTTGTCATACCAACGCTGGTACCAGTGGGGATCAACATGATTGTACGGGGCACGACTAAACCTCTTTACGGTTGCTCGCTGAGTCAAAAACAGCTTGGTCAGAAACAACACCTTCAGCCTTGTCTGAGGGTGTTGGATTACTTGTCTCACGCGGTGAGACGCAGGGCGTCTTGCGCGATAACCAACTCTTCGTTGGTCGGGATTACCAGCGCAGGGCGGCAGCCCTCTTTGCTGATGTTGCCACCGTTACCGAAGCGAGCAGCCAGGTTGCGTTCGTGGTCGACTTCAAAGCCCAGCAGGCCCAGCTTGTTCAGCGTCAATTCACGTACCATGGCAGCGTTTTCACCGATACCACCAGTGAAGATAACAGCGTCCAGACGGCCTTCCATCAGCGCACTGTAGGCACCGATGTATTTAGCCAGACGATGGCAATACACGTCCATGGCACGTTTGGCATCCGCTTTGGTGGTGTAGTTGTCTTCAATATAGCGGCAGTCGCTAGTGACTTCGGTCAGGCCCAGCAGGCCAGATTCTTTGGTCAACAGTTTGTTGATTGCCTCAACGCTCATGCCAAGAGAATCATGCAGGTGGAAAATGATCGCCGGGTCGATGTCACCGCTACGGGTACCCATAACCAAACCTTCCAGCGGGGTCAGACCCATGGAGGTATCAATACACTTACCGTTACGCACTGCTGTTACGGAACTGCCGTTGCCAAGGTGGCAAGTAATCAGGTTAACTTCATCAACCGGCTTGTTCAGCGCTTCTGTGGCCTGTTGGGTCACAAAGAAGTGGCTGGTTCCATGCGCGCCATAGCGGCGAACGTGATGCTCGGAATACAGTTTGTACGGCATGGCATACAAGTAGGATTCTTCCGGCATGGTCTGGTGGAATGCGGTGTCGAATACGGCAACGTTTTTGCCTGCCAACGTCGGGAACGATTTCAGCGCTTCGTCGATACCGATTAGGTGAGCCGGGTTGTGCAGTGGCGCGAACGGCACGGAATCTTCGATGCCTTTCAGCACATCGTCGTTGATCACGGCAGACTGGGTGAATTTCTCGCCGCCGTGTACGATGCGGTGACCGATAGCAACCAGTTTCTCGGAGAGTTCCGGTTTCTGTGTCAGAATGGTGTTAACGATAAAGTTTAACGCTTCGCTATGTGCAGCGCCTGCGCCCAGCGCAGCTTCCTGCTTGGTACCATCCATTTTCCATTTGAGACGGGCTTCAGGAAGGTGGAAACACTCGGCCAGACCTGACAGGTACTCTTCCCCGTTAACAGCATCGATGATAGCGAACTTCAGAGATGAACTACCGCAGTTAAGAACCAGTACTAACTTACTCGACATGGAAGTACCTACTTGTTATACATGATGAACAAATGTCAAACAGTGAGTAGCGTAGCCTAAACAGCCGCTGACATTTATGACTAACGTCATGGTACGATGCGATTTCCCTGACATGACCATGAAAAGCGCCAATATGGCCTATCCGCATAGCGTGCTGGATGCACGGCGTGTGAAGATGATATATCCGCCCTGAAAATCATGTGGCGAAAAATAAGGCGATAAATGTCGCGCCCGCACCAATGGTCCTCTGTTTTTTGTCTATGCTGTAGTTAATACAGTTAAAAACGGCATTCATCATCAGGCAGGATGGTGAAAGAATCGTTATTCTGGCATGCAGCATAACCACTAGTTTAGTGACATAATTACTTTAGTATATGGAGACTTACGCCGAGGTAGGATACCGATAGCGTCAGGTAAACACAAATATATTTTAAGTTTATCAAATATAGTTGATTTTTATTTTATGATTTTATTTTTTATCTATTATTTTTATAATGCAATTGAAAATGGTAATAACTGAAACGGTAACTGGCCGTGTTCACCTTAACCTGTCAGATTGCGCTGGTGGCCAACTGGCCAGCCGTTTCGATCGTACTGTTTGCTTGTAGTCTGCCGTTACAGGGTAGTGGTAGCTAGGCCATCGCTCGGTATCGCCGTTATACCCCACGCTTTCCGAATGGTTTCACGATCTTCGCCTTAAGCTGCAAGAGGAAGGGGATGGCGCTGGCACCGATTGAAGGTAAACAAATTTACCAGATGCTGGACGACGTGCTGAAACGTTCCTTTAAACAGTTGGACAAAACCTTTTTGGATGATCTGTGGCCCTTTTCACCCTTTGTGTGTGAAAAGCATTACTTTGTCCTTTCCCTCTGTTTTAAATCAAAAAATAGGAGGCTAGCGCTATCTTCCTGCTTTGTGGTATGCGATTCTGGTATCAGATTAAACAAGTCAGCAGCATCAGGACGGTACTATAGATGTTCAGAAGAGGACAATGGAAATGACGAATGCCAGAGATTGACTCTTTCGAATCAATACAAGATGATGACGATGATGGATTGGATCCGGACAATGCAGAACGCTATCATCGGCTGCAAACCATTGTCGAGCCTGCAAATGCGTGAGTTAGATCGAGAACTTAGCGAGCTCAGTGAAGACGTGTACCGTACATCATCAATATTATGAAAATGCACCATGCCTTTCTGGTTTCCTGGGATAACCTGAAAGAGCGCAAGGCTCTGGGATCAGCGTCGCCTTGCCTTTTTGGGCTTTGATGCCGCGATCGAAGCGCGCTATCTCGGCTTTGTTCGTTTCATGTTGCATGTTGAAGGGCGCTACCCGCATTTTTGATTTCGCTACTCACGGTTTCAACGCACAGACTAAAATATGGGGAAAATACAACCGCATGTTGGCGGTATGGGTGTCCTGTCCGTGTCAGTATCATTTAATCGTCGTAAAGATTGTGCAAATCATCAATGCCTGAACCGGTGAAATTAAAACAAAGAGGTGGTTGTGGAGTGTAATAGCGGACGCACCAGATAGCATCCACTAATCAACATACTGATAAAGGCCGCGACCTTGATTGAAACGTCTTTCCAAAGGTTTCCTGTTTGATTTGGATGGTACGTTAGTGGATTCACTACTAGCCGTGAAGCGTGCCTGGGTTAATTTGGCGGTAGCCCATCATGATATCTAACCCAAGAGGTGCTTAATTTTATCCATGATAAACAGGCGATAACCTCGCTGCGCTACTTTTGCAGGGTAAAAAGCGAGCGGAGATCCATCGTGAGTTTGATGAGTTGGAGCGTACCGAGGCGTCTGATACGCAGGGCGTGCAGGTGATGCCGGGCGCAAGAGAACTCCTTGAGCGCCTTGATGCGCTCGGCATTCCCTGGGCTATCGTGACGTCAGGCACTGTACTTATCGCCCACGCGCGCCATCGTGCTGGGAAATTGCCGCAGCCGGATTGTGATGCGTACCTGCTTGGTGCTGCAAGTCTGGGTCTGGAACCGCATGAGTGCGTTGTGGTAGAGGATATGCCTTCCGGATTGGAATCCGGATTAGCGGCGGCGGGCTGTCAGGTGATTGCCGTTAATGCCCGGCGGATATCCTGGCATTAGAGAACGTTGATATGGTTCTAACATCGCTAACGTAAACTGACCCTGACGCCTACGCCGAACGGGTGTGCAGGTAAGTAAGCTAACCGATTGATGAAAGAGTAACTAAATATGATTAAAACCCCTACTCGGCGGGGTTTTTATGGCAGACTACCAGAACAGACTTGGGTTAAGCGTGATTTTTTAGGCTGTTACCGTCTGGATGGTCATAAGTGACTAACCGTGTTTGCGCTGTTGGTTATCCTCGCCTTTGTGTTGAGCGGTATCTTAACGCTATCGGATGCGCTAGTCTGCTTCAGCGACCCCAACGTGATCCTTATTGTCGCGCTGTTTGTTATTGGCGAAGGGCTGGTCAGAACCGGCGTGGCGTATCAGGTCCGGGAGTGGCTGATTCGCGTTGTAGGCAACAGTGAGATCAAAATGCTGGTGCTGTTACGGGCTTTCCGTGGTAGGGACCTGCCGCCGCAATAGTGAGGCAATAGACGGATTGTTGGACGACGAACCGCTGCAACTGGGTGATATCCTGCTGGTGATTGGCGACTGACGTGTGATCCGCCAACTAAAATCGCAAAAGCGTGTGATGCTGGTGTGCCTGTTTGTGCTGTGTGCGATGATCGGACTCTTTATTTCCAACACTGTCACCGCCGTGCTGATGGCACCGATAGCCATTGCGGCGGCAAAACAGATGGGTTTCGCCGTATCCCTACACCATGATCGTGGCTATCGCCGCATCCGCAGCATTCATGACACCGGTTTCGTCACCGGTGAATACACTGGTGCCCAGTCTGGGTGGCTACCGCTTTGGTGATTTCGTGAAAGTGGGTGTGCTATTCACTGTGTTGGTGATGATTATCAGTGTCATCTCATGGAGATGTGGTTCTACAGTTTTTAACTGTGCGTTGATGAACTTTATAAATCCACTTTCTGTGCCGTGCAGTGAGGATGGTTCGTGCGCAGCAACAGGCTAAGCGACTTTCTGATACGTGTGTAGCGCGTTCCCGACATGGGGGGCGGCTCAATCTCTTCGCCCCATAACCCCTTGGCTTTTCTCGCGAAATCACGCCGCTGCGCGGCACCCTCGGCGTTCGTGATCGCTATTGTGCTGCCAGCGACGCGTTCCCGACACAGCGCTGCCTTTCTCCGCATCCATTCGCCTCACCCAGCGGTCTCGCACACCTCGGCGTGATCTTTTACATGGATAAAAACAAAACTATCTTATTCTGGGTTACAGGGTGGAGCCCTGACTGATCTCATCCAGCGATAGGCTAAAACTCGGAATAAATATTTCCATGAAGTAGTCCATTTCCGCGCTTTGGCGCTGTTGCAGCGTTTTTTCCAGCCGGGTTTTGGCAAGGGCAAATTCGCTGTTGCCGGCTGAAAGTTCTTCAAGACATTTTAAGTAAGCGCAGAGAGCATCTGCCTGTTTGATGATGGCGTGCTCTTCTTCACTACAGCAACTGTCATCAATCAGTTGGCGATAATCCTGCTGTAATTCGGTCGGCAACATGGCAATCAGGCTACGCTGCGCCAGCTTTTCTATCTTTTTGTACTCATGGGAGATCTGCGCATTGAAATATTTGATAGGGGTAGGCATATCCCCGGTTAGCACTTCGCTGGCATCGTGGTACATCGCCAACATCCCGATGCGTTCTGCATTTAGATTGCCGTTAAATTTGCGGTTTTTGATCACCGCCAGAGCGTGAGCGACAAAGGCCACCTGAAGGCTATGCTCAGATACGTTTTCGGTGCGCACGTTGCGCATCAGCGGCCAGCGGCTAATCAGTTTTAAACGGGATAAGTGGGCGAAAAAGTGACTCTAATTCATCATGTTTTCTCAGACGGCAGCACCATAATCGATCATTGTTGCCGCTCTCGAGAAGGATGTAAACGCCTGCGTGTCGTGGAAAATGACGCGCAGGCGTGATGCAAACAGAGGTGTTACTGATGGTAGTGCGACAGAAAGCGGCCCAACTTGTTGATGGCGGAGTCCAGCTCATCTACACGCGGCAGCGTGACGATACGCACGTGGTCTGGATGCGGCCAGTTAAACGCAGTTCCTTGCACAAGCAGCACTTTTTCTTGCAGCAACAGATCCAGCACCAGTTTCTGGTCGTCATGGATATTAAAACGCTTAGCGTCGATACACGGGAAGATGTAAAGCGCTCCCTGCGGTTTGACACAGGATACGCCAGGGATCTGGTTGATCAGTTCCCAGGCGCGCAGACGCTGTTCATACAACCGTCCACCGGGGTGGATGAACTCACTGATGCTTTGATAACCGCCTAGCGCAGTCTGGATGGCGTGCTGCATAGGCACGTTGGCACACAGACGCATTGAGGCCAGCATTTCCAAGCCTTCGATATAGCCTTTGGCATGCTTTTTCGGGCCGTTCAGCACCATCCAGCCCTGGCGAAAGCCAGCTACTCGGTAGGTTTTCGATAAACCGTTAAAGGTCACCGTCAGCAGATCTGGCGCCAGCGTGGCGATGGAGTAGTGCTGCGCCTCATCGTACAGAATTTTATCGTAGATCTCGTCAGTAAAAATAATCAGGTTATGCCGGCGTGCAATTTCCACGATTTCCATCAGCAGCTCTTTGCTGTAGACGGCGCCGGTAGGGTTGTTGGGGTTGATGATCACGATGCCGCGCGTGCATGGCGTGATCTTGCTGCGAATGTCGTCCAGGTCTGGGAACCATCCGGCTTCTTCATCACACAGATAGTGTACCGCATGCCCGCTAGATAACGAGATGGCGGCGGTCCACAGCGGATAATCCGGTGCAGGAACCAACATCTCGTCACCCGTGTTGAGCAACGCTTGCATGGATTGCACGATCAGTTCGGAGACGCCGTTGCCGATATACACATCTTCCAGCGTTATTTCACGCATTCCGCGCGCCTGATAATGCTGCACAATGGCCTTACGAGCGGAATAAAATCCTTTGGAATCGCAGTAACCCTGCGCGGTAGGTAAGTTGCGAATGACATCGACCAGAATTTCATCCGGTGCATCGAAACCAAACAGCGCAGGGTTTCCGATGTTCAGTTTAAGTACTTTATTTCCTTCCTCTTCCAAGAGCTTGGCTTCTTTTAGCACCGGGCCCCGAATGTCATAGCAAACATTATCCAGCTTTTTAGACTTCTCAATGGGAGAGTTCATAGATAGAACGAACCTTTTTCAGGAAAAGCGTATTTCGCGATGAAATCGCATAATCTTTTCATTGTACTCTTGTATTTACCCCTTTTAAAGAATGATCGTCGATTTTAGAACAATGCTGCGGGCAGCTGCATTGTTATTGTTGCATTATTATCATCACGGAATTTCACTAAAACCCCTTTTGGAAAAAAGGGAGATAAAGCATCGTTGAGCGATAGTGCTGAGCAAATTTTGCTGCGCACCTCGTCGACAATGTGGTATTGCGCGGTGGATTATCGCTTTCGTCAGGAAGAACCCGTATCGCTGGTGCTGTTGGATGAGCCAAGCAATTTCCGTGAATTGACGATCACCTTGCTCAATGAAGCTGGGATTCCCTGGCGTATATTGCCTATGTCACGTCTACACTTCACCGCCAGTGCGTGCTGCGGTGAAGGTCGGTGCGCACCGTTGAAATGATGAACTCGGAGCTTGAGGGTATTGGGAACGGTAGACAGTTCACAGGTGCTTCCTGATACGCAATATTTTTTGTGTAAACGCCTGCAAGAAACCAACACCCTGGCCGATGCCATTTTCAATGCGGTAAAGTCTGGTCACTACTATCGTGGTGCGTTGCTTTCAGGTACCTCAGCCAGCGACGATAACAGTATTAGCGAGGCGGCCCTGAAAAATGCACTGTTTATATAATTCAGAACGTTGCACACATTCATACGGGTATGGCGTAGTAGAGCAGGACGCCGTCACGGCTATGCCCGTTTTTTTACTCCCTTCTGATTATTCCACTTCGTAATTATTCCCATTCACTAGTGTTCCTCTTATCTTTATTCCTCGCGCTTTCTAAGGTTTTTTGTTTTATGAAAAAAGATGTTTCTTATTTTTTAAATTAATGTTTTAAAATTTGAGCTGTTAACATTGGCGCTGAGAATTGGGTTTTTACTAACTAAATTGATAAAAATATGTGTTGGATCAAAAAATAACCCTATTAACGCTAAGGGAGACCGGGTTTTCCGCACGAAAATGGTATAATGTTTTTGTATTATCACCTACCCTTTAGCTAGCAGGTTGTTAACAGTTACATCAATCAGAGTCAGACTGACTCGATTTAGCTGAAGTGTAAGAAGTGAAATGTTAATAAAACAGCGTGTATGTTAAGTTATGTACTGTTTTTTAGTAAAATTAAAAAAAGGTTACAAATAAAGGACGCAACCGCTGCAAAAAGCGCTTAACATAGATGTTTTCCGCGCTATTTGCAGGGGAATTATCCTTCCTTTTAATCGATGTGGCGCCTCTTAACTGCCAGTAGAGCAGTTGTTCAACTTCACTTTTAATGAGTAAGCAAGAGTAAGCAACAATATATCAACAACGACTGGAATCCTCGCCCATCACTGGGCATTTGCGCTATTCGTTATCATCGCCGTCGGGGCCTCTTCATGCTGCTTGGCTAGTTCCTGCTAGGCGGGAGAGCCAGGGCAAGGGAAAAGAACATTCCCTATGAATCCGGTATTGACTCGGTTTTGGCTTTGCGCGCATGCGCCTGTCCGCCAAGTTCTACCTGATTGCCATGTTTTTCGTTATTTTCCACATTGAAGCCCTGTATCTCTATGCTTTGGCCATTTTCATTCGGGAAATCGGCTGGCTTTGCTTCATCGAAGCTGCCATTTTCATTTTGGTATTATTGGCGGGGTTGGTCTACCTGGTCCGTATCGGCACGCTCGACTGGACACCGACGCGTTCAAAACGGCAGGTTATCAAGTCTAACTTTCCGGTTAACACTACCAACACTCATCCGCAGTAACAGCGAGGCACTTTAAGATGGACTATACGCTCATCTGCATATAGCCGGACGGTAAGAATGACCGTTATCCCCTGCAACGCCAGGAGATCGTTGCCGATCCTCTGTAACAGCATGTTTACCGCAGTGTCTTCATGGGAAATCTGAAGCATTCCTTACACGACACGGTCAACTGGGTCCGAAAGAATTCACTGTGGCCTTATAACTTGGGTCTTTCCTGCTGCTATGTGGAAATGATGACCTTGTTCACTGCCGTGCATGACGCGGGTCGCTTTGGATCTGAAGTATTACGTGCTTCACCGCGTGAGGCTGACTTCATGGTGATGGCCGGAACCTGTTTCAGCAAAATGGCCAGGTGATCCAACGCCTGTACGAACACAGATGCTGGAGCCGAAATGGGCTATTTCCATGGGTGCGTGTGCGAACTCAAGCGGCATGCATGTACGACATCTACTCTGTGGTGCAGGGCGTCGATAAGTTCCTGCCGGTGGACGTCTATATTCCAGGCTGCCCGCCGCGTCCAGAAGCGTATATGCAACGTTGTTGCTGCTCAAAGAGATCGGTCAAGAGAGACACCCTATGTCATGGGTGGTGGGAGAGTAGGGCGTGTATCGCGCCAACATGCAATCCGAGCGCGAACGCAAACATGAAGAACGTATTGCGGTGACAAACCTGCGTTTGCCCGACGAGATTTAATCTGTCAATGGCAAGCAGAATGGCTGCGTAATACTACTCTAATAAGGTAGTAAGATAATAAACGGCAGCCGCACCATTAATTAATAGGGTGGCAAAATTACCGTGGTGACATATTTATGACAGATTTAATGACGCACGGCCTCGCGCAGCCGGCCTGGGCTACCCGCGATCACCTGGATGATCCCGTCGTTAGCGAGCTGTGTAACTGTTTTGGACCCGAAGCCTCGTGCAGGCAACCCGTACCGGGATGCCGGTTGTATGGATAAAGTGTGAGCAATTACTGGATGTTGTCACGTTTCTGAAAAACTACCTAAACCCTATGTGATGCTGTTCGATCTGCACGGGGTGGACGAGCGCCTGCGTACATACCGTGCAGACTTGCCTGCCGCAGACTACTCTGTCTTCTATCACTTCATCTCCATTAAACGTAATCGCGACATCATGATCAAGGTGCCATTGCCTGAAAATGACTTGCACCTGCTAACCATGTTGAAATTGTTCCCTAACGCCAACTGGTATGAACGTGAAGTATGGGACATGTTCAATTACGTTTGACGGGCACCCGCACCTGCCGCGCATCATGATGCCGCAGACGTGGGAAGGTCACCCGCTACCTAAAAACTACCCTGCGCGCGCCACCGAATTCAATCCCTTTGTGCTGACCAAGAAGAAAGAAGATCTGAAAATGGAATCTCTGACCTTCAAGCCTGAAGACTGGGGCATGAAGCGCGGGACCGAAAATGAAGATTTCATGTTCCTTAACCTTGGTCCGAGCCATCCCGCATCACACGGGTGTTCCGCATCATCCTGCAACTGGATGGTGAAGAGGTTGTCGATTGTATTCCTGATGTGGGCTATCAGAGAAGATGGGCGAGCACCAGTCCTGGCACAGCTATATCCCGTATACCGACCGTATCGAATACCTGAGCGGCTACGTTAATGAATACCCTATGTGTTAGCCGTAGACAAACTGGCAGGGATCGTATTGCCGGAACCTATGAACGTTATCCGCGTCATGCTTTCAGAGTTGTTCAGAATAAACAACCACCTGCTCTACATTAGTACCTTTATTCAAGACGCCGGTGCCATGACGCCAGTCTTTTTGCTTTTACCGATCTCCAGAAAATGTATGATTTGCTGGAAGCCATCACCGGTTTCCGTATGCACCCGGCCTGTTTCCGTATCGGTGGCGTGGCACACGACCCGCCGCGCGACTGGGAACGTCTGCTGCGTGAGTTTTGGACTGGATGCCTAAGCGTCTGGATACCTATGTTTACGGCTGCGCTGAAAATACCATCCTCAAAGGATGTACTCAAGGCGTAGCGGCGTACAACGCTAAATAAGCATTAGAGTGGGGTGTAACTGTGGCGGGGTTGCGTGCTACTGGTATCTCGTTTGACGTACGTAAATGGCATCCGTATTCCGGCTATGAAAACTTTGATTTTGAAGTACCGATCGGCGATCGGTATCAGTGACTGCTATGCCCGTGTGATACTGAAAGTGAAAGAGCTGCGCCAGAGCCTGCGGATTTTGGAACAGTTCCTGAATAATATGTCGGCAGGCCCGTTCAAAGCCGATCACCCGCTGATCACGCCGCCCGCCGAAAGAGCGCACGTTGCAGCATATTGAAACGCTGATCAACCACTTCCTCCAGGTGTCCTGGGGCCCAGTGATGCCGGAAAAGGAATCGTTCCAGATGATTGAAGCGACGAAAGGTATCAACAGTTATTACCTAATCAGTGACAGCGGCACCATGATCTACCGCACCCGTATTCGCACCCCAAGTTACGCGCACTTGCAGCAGATCCCTTCCGTGATTCACGGTTGTCTGGTGTCTGACCTGATCGTGTACCTCGGGAGTATTGATTTTGTTATGTCAGATATGGACCGCTAATTATGCATGATCAAGACACTCAACAACCTATTAACGCCGCGGCCGATGCCGCGCAGAACAAGTCTGTTTTTTGTATTGAGCGACGCTGAGCGCGATGCCATCGAGCATGAAACACCACTACGAAGATGCGCGTGTGGCGTCCATCGAAGCATTGAAAATTTTTCAGAAACATCGTGGCTGGGTGCCAGATGGCGCTATCCATGCCATTGCCGACATTTTTGTGGGTTCCGACCAGCGATGTGGAAGGCGTGGCGACGTTTTACAGCCAGATTTTCCGTCAACCGATTGTGGGCGGCACGTGATTCGCTATTGCGACAGCGTGGTGTGTTACATCAACTGTTTTCAGGGGGTGAAAGCGGCGTTCGAACGAAAACTGAAGATCAAGCCCGGTCAAACCACCTTTGACGGTCGCTTTACCCTAGTGCCGATCTGCTGCCTGGGCAACTGTGACAAAGGCTCATCGATGATGATCGACGAGGATACGCACAGTCATGTCAAGCCTGACGATATCGATTCGCTATTGGAGCCGTATCAATGAGTATGAACAGGATTTTAACGCCCGAACAGCATCCGTTAACCTGGCGTCTTCGTGATGACAAGCAGCCGTTATGGCTTGATGAATACAGCGCAAAGAATGGATATGCGTCAGCGCAGAAAGCGCTCAGCGACATGGCACAGGACGAAGTGGTTAGCCTCTCTGGTAAAAGACACGGGCCTGAAAGGGCGCGGTCGTGCAGGCTTCTCCACCGGTATGAAATGGAGTCTGATGCTGAAAGACGAAAGCATGAACATCCGCTATCTGCTGTGTAACGCGGATGAGATGGAGTCTGGCACCTACAAAGACCGTTCTCTGATGGAACAACTGCCGCACCTTCTGGTGGAAGGCATGTTGATCAGCGCGCTCGCCCTCAAAGCCTATCACGGCTATATCTTCCTGAATGGTGAATACGTAGAGGCTGCCGTTAACCTGCGTTGTGCCATCGAAGAAGCAAAACAGTCTGACCTGCTTGGTAAAAATATTCTCGGCAGCGGATTCGATTTCGAGCTGTTCGTGCACACCGGTGCCGGTCGCTATATTTGTGGTAGAAGAAACCGCGCTTATCAACTCGCTGGAAGGCCGCCGCGCAAATCCGCGCTCCAATCCACCGTTCCCTGCTTCTTGCCGGTACGTGGGGCAAGCCGACCTGTGTAAACAACGTAGAAACCCTATGTAACGTGCCTGCGATTATCGCGCATGATGCCGAATGGCATCAGGGGCTGTCTGCCGGCAAAAGTAAAGATGCAGGCACCAAGCTGATGAGATTCTCTGACCGTGTGAAAATCCTGGTTTGTGGGAACTGCCGTTTGGCACTTCGGCGCGCGAAATTTTGGAAGACTACGCGGGTGGCATGCGCGATGGGCTTAAATTCAAGGCCTGGCAGTTGGGCGGCGCGGATACCGACTTCCTCACCGAAGCGCACCTTGATCTATCTACCGATGGATTTCGAACATATCGCCAAATCAGGTATTCGTCTCGGCACCGCGTTGGCCATGGCTGTTGATCACGAAATCAACATTGTGTGGCTGACGCGCAATCTGGAAGAATTTTTTCCCGTGAATCCTGTGTCTGGTGTATACCGTGCCGTGACGGTTTACCATGGAGCGTGAAGATCCTGCGTGCGCTGGAAGGGCACCCCGGCGATATTGAAACGCTGGAGAAACTGTGCCGCTTCCTCGAGCCGGGCAACACATTCTGCGCCAATGCACCAGGTGCCGTTGAACCGCTGAAAAGCGCTATCAAGTATTTTCGTGACGAATTTGAATCGGGTATTACGCCGCAATATTTGGGAAATACCAAAGCGATTGGCGGTATTTAGCCGAACCTGCTGAAAGAGCTTTGGTAATCCAACGCCGACAATAACGGGAGACGAAGCACGTCTCCACTGGCGGACAGCCTGTGCTCTTATTTACAGAATTTTTGATTAGCGCCTGTGGCAACACGGGCCATTATGGAAGCATGCTGACTATGGCTACGATTCATGTAGACGGCAAAGAGTATGAGGTAAACGGCTTGGACAACCTGCTAGAGGCTTGTCTGACGCTTGGGCTTGATATTCCTTACTTTTTCTGGCACCCTGCGCTGGGTAGCGTCGGTTCCTGTCGCCTCTACGCGGTGAAACAGTACCAGAATGCGGAGGACACGCGTGGCCGTCTGGTCATATCCTGCATGACCCCAGCAACCGATGGCGTGTTTATCGCCATCGACGATGAGGAAGCCAAACTATTCCGTAAAACCATCATCGAATTCCTGATGACTAACCACCCGCACGACTGTCCGATCTGCGAAGAGGGTGGCAACTGTCATTTACAGGATATGACAGTGATGACGGGATACAACTTCCGACGCTATCGCTTTACCAAACGTACTCACCATAATCAGGAGCTATAGGGCCGTTTATCTCTCATGAGGTGAATCACTGCATCGCCTGCTATCGCTATGTACGTTACTACAAGGAATACAGCGTGGCACCGATCTTGCGGTGTATGGTGCCCATGACAACGTCTATTTTAGCTGCCCTGAAGATGGCGTTCTGGAAAGTGAATTTTCCGGCAACCTGGACGAAGTGTGTCCGACCTGGGTGTTTACCGATAAAAACCACTCTGGGCGCTACAACCGCAAACGGGATATGTAGTTTGCGCCCAGCGTCTGCTAGCAGTGCAACGTCGGGTGTAACACCAGCCCCGGTGAGCGTTACGGCGAGCTGCGTCGTATCGAAAACCGATACAACGGTAGCGTGAACTACTATTTCCTGTGTGACCGTGGCCGTTTTGGTTATGGCTATGTCAACACGAAAGATCGTCCGTGTCAGCCGTTGCAGCGTCGTTGCGATGACTGGATTGCCCTGAACGCCGATCAAGCGCTGCAAGGGAAGGGGGATGATGTGCTTCGTCAGTCAAAACATGTTATCGGCATTGGCTCTCAGCGCGCCAGCGTAGAAAGCAATTTTGCGCTGTGTGAACTGGTGGGAGCGGAAAGCTTCTACACCGGTATTGCCACGCTGAGCAGTTGCGTTTACAACTGATCCTTAACGTGTTGCGCGACAGCGGTGTACGCACTCCGATGCTGCGTGACATCGAAATCTATGATGCCGTATTGGTATTGGGTGAAGACGTAACCCAAATCGGCGCGCGTATCGCGCTGGCGGTACGTCAGGCGGTGAAGTGGAAAGCGCGTGAAATGGCGGCTGCGCAAAAGGTGGCAGAATGGCAGATTGCGGCCATTCTCAATATCCTCCAACACGCCAAGCATCCGCTGTTTATGACATCGGTAGATAAAACGCGTCTGGATGATATTGCTGCCTGGACTGCCGTGCAGCGGTAGAGGATCAGGCGCGACTTGGCTTCTCCATCGCTTATGCGTTAGATGAAAATGCCAGGCAGTTATCGACTTGGATGCTTCTCTGGCACCGAAAGTTGAGGTTATCATGCAGGCATTGGTTTGTGCAAAAAACCGCTGATTATCTCTGGTACCTATTCTGGTAGCGAAGCGATTATCGAAGCGGCTTCCAACGTGTCGAAAGCGCTTAAACAACGCGGTTCTAATTTCAGAGTCACCGTTGTTACCTCCGCTGCAAACAGTATTGGCCTGACAATGATTGGCGGCGGTTCGTTGGACGATGCGCTGACACAGTTGGAGAGCGGTGCTGCCGATAGCGTGGTAGTGTGCTGGAAAAGATCTCTATCGTCACGCCCCGCAGGCGCGTGTGGATGCGGCGCTAGCGAAAGCCACTAATCTGATCATGCTAGATCATCAGCGCACTGCAATCATGGATAAAGCGTCGTTGATCCTCTTTGCTGAATCTGCCGCCAGCAGCGATGGTACGCTGATCAATCAGGAAGGCCGCGTTCAACGTTTCTTCCAGGTATACGATCCGGTCAACTATGACAACAGCGTGGTGATGCTGGAAAGCTGGTGTTAGTTACATTCGCTGGCGATCTCTTATCAGAGCCGCAAGGTCGATTGAACACAACTGGATCACGTGATTGATGCCTATGTAACAGCGTTGCCGCAGTTGGCTGGTATCAAAGGCGCTTCTCCAGACACCAATTCTGTATCAACGGGCAGAAACTGGCGCGTTCACCCAATCGTTCCAGTGGCCGTACTGCCATGCTCGCCAACATCAGCGTGCATGAACCGCGTCAGCCACAAGACAAAGATACCATGTTCGCCTTCTCGATGGAAGGGAACAACAGCCAGAAAGCCGCGCGCCAGCAGATTCCGTTTGCCTGGTCACCCGATTGGAACTCCATCCCCGCAGACATGGAAAAATTCCAGGACAAAGTGGGTGGTCATCTGCGCCACGGCGATCCGGGTGTGCGTTTGATCGAAGCGAACGAAGGCGTGTTGGGTTACTTCAACCCCATTCCAGCAGCGTTTAACGCACAACCGGGACAGTGGAGCGTAGCTCCTTACTATACCTCCATCTGTTCGGCAGTGAAGAGATGACTCAGCGCTCTACGGTTATCCAACAACGTATGGATGAGGCTTATGTGATGGTCAGTCATCGCTGATGCAGCGCTGCTTGGCGTTAATGCAGGTGCTTTTGCTTGAGTTGCGCTGTCAGGGACAGACCCTGAGTCTGCTGCTGCGCCTGAGCGACGCTCTGTGTCAAGGATGGTTGGATTGCCGTTAGGGTTACCGGGTATTTCGCCGTCGTTGGCAGGGGAAACCATTGAAAGTCTGCGTGAGGCTGCACAATGAGCTGGTTTACACCGGAGGTTATGGATACCTTGATCGCCGTCGGTAAAGCCGTGGTGATCGGCGCATTCATGAGTATAGGAGAACATCGTCTTCTGGGGCTGTTCCAGGGGCGTTAAGGGCCAAACCGCGTGGGCTGTGGCGGATCGTTGCAACTGGTCGCTGACATGATCAAAATGTTCTTCAAAGAGGACTGGGTGCCGCGCTTTACCGACCGCGTGATTTTTACGTTGGCACCGGTGATTGCCTTTACCTCGCTGCTGCTTTCGTTTGCCATTGTGCCGATCACGCCGACCTGGGGCGTTGCTGATCTAAACATTGGTCTACTGTTTTTCCTGATGATGGCGGGGCTGGCAGTGTACGCCGTGCGGTTCGCTGGTTTGGCGAGCGGTAACAAATACTCCCTGTTGGGGCGGTGCGTGCATCAACACAAACGCTGAGCTACGAAGTGTTCCTTAGCCTGTCGCTTATGGGTGTTGTCGCACAAGCGGGTTCGTTCAACATGCGCGATATCGTCGAATCACAAGCGCACTTATGGAATGTTATTCCGCAGTTCTTCGGTTTTGTGACATTTGCTATCGCCGGTGTGGCGGTGTGCCACCGTCATCCTTTCGACCAACCGGAAACGGAGCAGGAAGTGGCGGATGGTGACCACATTGAATATTCCGGTATGAAATTCGCTCTGTTCTTCGTGGGGGAATATATCGGCATTGTGACCGTATCTGCACTGATAGTAACGCTGTTCTTCGGTGACTGGCACGGACCATTCTTACCTCCTTTCGTTTGGTTTGCGCTGAAAACGGGCTTCTTCATGATGATGTTCATCCTGATCCGTGCCTCGTTGTCGCGTCCGCGCTATGACCAGGTGATTACCTTCGGGTGGACCGTCTGTTTACCTTTAACGCTACTTAATCTGCTGGTGACGGCGGCTGTGATTTTGTACAACGCACACTAAAGGGAACTGAAGCATGAAGAGAAAAGACATTGTGGTTGGTTTTGGTACCCAGGTACGCAGTATCTGTATGGTCGGGTCCAACGCCTTCAAAAAGCGTGAAACCAGAATGTATCCGGAAGAGCCGGTTAACCACCCCACGTTATCGTGGACGTATTGTGCTGACGCGCGATCCTGATGGTGAGGAGCGCTGTGTGGCTTGTAACCTGTGCGCCGTGGCCTGTCCGGTCGGCTGTATCTCGTTTTGCAGAAAGCGGAAATGAAAAATGGTCGTTGGTATCCCGAATTTTTCCGCATCAACTTCTCGCGCTGCATTTTTTGCGGGTTCTGCGAAGAAGCGTGCCCGACCACTGCGATTCAGCTGACGCCAGATTTTAAAATGGGCAAGTACAAGCGCCAGGATCTGGTGTACGAAAAACAAGATCTGTTAATCTCTGGGCCCGGTAAGTACCCGGAATACAACTTCTACAGAATGGCGGGTATGGCTATCAATGGGAAGGGTATGGCTATCGATGGAAAAGAGAAAGGCGACGCTGAAAACGAAGCCAAACCAATTGATGTCAAAGGCCTGTTACCCTAAGGGGCCTAGCATGGAATTCGCGTTTTATGCATCTGGGTTAATTGCCATTCTGGCGATCCTACGTGTGATTACCACACTAACCCCGTACGTGCATTGTTGTATTTAATCATCTCGTTTCTGGCTATCTCCTGCGTGTTTTTCTCGCTGGGGCCTATTTCGCCGGTGTGATCAGGGCGATTTTTAGCCTGAGCGGCGCGGAAATTTCCGGTGAGATGATCAACGCTAAAGCCGTGGGGATCATGCTGTTTGGACGTATTTGCTGGCGGTTGAACTGGCCTCTATGCAACTGCTGGCTGGGCTGATGGTTGCGTTCCACGTAGGCCGTGAAGACAAAATGATCGATAAGCAGCCGAAAGAAGATACAGAGAAGAAACTGGCGGAGAAGCGCGAACAATTCCATTATAACATGAGCTGGCCCTAGCTGCCATTTTATTTCTATTGGGGCTGACTGGTCTGATTATTCGGCGTAACCTATTATTTATGCTGATCAGCCTGGAAGTGATGATCAATGCTGCCGCGCTAGCGTTTGTGGTTACTGGCAGCTATTGTGGGGCACGCGGATGGGCTGGTGATGTATGTTCTGGCGATCACGCTAGCTGCAGCGGAAGTTAGTATCGGTCTTGGCGCTATTGCTTCAGATATATCGCCGCCTTCATACCCTGAATATCGATACTGTCAGTGAGATGCGAGGATGAACTTACTCTACTTAACAATATTATTCCCGCTGCTCGGCTTTTTGCTGTTGACATTTTCACGTGGTCACTGGTCAGAAAACACTCCGCTACCGTGGCGTGGGTTCTATCGGGTTGGCCGCATTGATCACCTGCTGGGTCGTGATTGATTTCTTTGCGCAGCATCATGAAGGCGATGTGGCCTTTTTCAATCTACATCTGTAGACCTGGATGGCAGTTGGCAACTTTGATATTACCTTCCGTCTGGCGCTGGATGGCTTGTCTCTTACCATGCTGTCGGTGGTGACGGGCGTAGGCTTCTTTATCAATCTGTTCGCCTCTTGGTATACGCGCGGTGAAGAGAGGGGTACTCTCGCTTCTTCGCCTACACCAACCTGTTTATTGCCAGCATGATGATTCTGGTGTTGGCGGACAACCTGCTGCTGATGTACTTCGGCAGGGAAGGGGTAGGGCTGTGCAGCTATCTGCTGATCGGTTTCTACTACACCAATCCGAAGAACGGTGTGGCGGCGATGAAAGCCTTCGTAGTGACGCGCGTCGGTGACGTGTTTCTAGCGTTTGCTCTGTTCATCTTATTTAAAGAGCTGGGCACGCTCAACTTCTGCGAACTGATGGTGTTTGCACCGCAGAAACTGGTAGAAGGGTCTCCGGCGATTAGCTTGGCAACACTGATTTGCTGGGTGGCGCTGTGGGTAAATCTGCCCAGTTGACGCTGAAAACCTGGCTGGCGGATGCGATGGCAGGCCCGACTCCAGTCTCCGCGCTGATTCACGCTGCAACCATGGTGACGACCGGGTTTACCTGATTGCCTTACGCACGACTTGTTCCTGGTGGCGCCGGATTTGCTGCATCTGGTGGGTGTTGTTGGTGCCGTGACGCTGGTGCTGGCTGGATTTGCCGCATTGGTACAGAGCGATCTCGAACGCGTGTTGGCCTACTCTACCATGAGCCAGATCGGTTACATGTTCCTAGCGTTGGGTGTGCAGGCGTGGGATGCGGCGATTTTCCACTTGATAACGCACGCCTTCTTTAAGGCATTGCTTTTCCTGACCTCCGGCTTGGTGATTCTCGCCTGCCATCACGAACAGAACATCTTCAAGATGGGCGAGCTGCGTAAAACTATTCCGCTGGTGTATGTCAGCTTTCTGATTGGTGGCTCGGTGTTATCAGCGCTACCGTTGGTCACCGCAGGTTTCTTTAGTAAAGATGAAATTCTGGCGGGCGCTTGGGCTAACGGTCATATGGATCTGATGATGGCTGGGCTGGCCGGGGCGTTTATGACGTCTCTTTATACCTTCAGCATGATTTTCATCGTGTTCCATGGTGAAGCGAAGACCAAAGTGCACGCAGGCAAAGGACTGTCTCACCACATTCCGTTGCTGGTGCTGATGGTACTCTCCAATTTCATCGGTGCGCTTATTATGCCACCGTTGCACGGTGTGTTGGCGCAGACTACAGAACTCGGCCATGACCGTACCTTGACGCTGAAAATCGCGTCTGGCATGGTGGTGATTGCCGGTATTCTTCTGGCTGCCGTGCTCTGGCTAGATAAATGCCAGTTCGTGACCAGCTTAGCGCAGAGTGCACCAGGTCTTTTCTTCTCCACTTGATGGTTCCACATGACAAAGTCTTCGTACAACCGTATCTAGCGATTGCCAAACTGCTACAGCGCGATCCGTTGAACGCGATGATGGGCTTTGCCTGCCGTGGTGGTGCGTTGGGGCAACAAAGGGTTAGCGTCAATCAGAATGGTCAAGTGTGGTGGTATGTTGCGTCAATGGGCGTAAGGGGCGGTTGTGGTGCTGGCATTGTTACAGTTTATCTGATGGCCTGTCATCTGATGACTGATTATCAGATGAAACAGTGCCGTGAGATAAACATGATGAAAGACACGCAGTAATGATGCGCAGGGGCGGGAGGCTAATAGTAATGGTTTCCGCCACAGCAAGTTTTTAGATTTCTTAAAATTAGGGACGCAAAAAAACGCCATGCTACTACCTTGGCTAATACTTCTCCCCTTTATCGGCGGTCTGCTGTGCTGGCAGCTTGAGTGCTTTGGCACTCGCGTGCCGCGCTGGATCGCACTGATATCGATTGGGTTAACGCTGGTGTTGTCGCTGCTGCTTTGGTCTCAGGGTGGTACTCTTTAACGGCGCAGGCTGATGTGCCGCTCTGGCAATCTGAATAAAACGTGTCGTGGATCACGCGCTTCGGTATCAGTATTCACCTAGCGCTGGATGGGTTGTCGCTTCTGATGGTGGTGCTGACCGCTCTACTGGGGTGTTGGCAATCCTGTGTTCGTGGAATGAAATCCAGCGTTATCAGGGCTTCTTCCACCTGAACCTATTGTGGATCCTGGGCGGCGTGATTGGCGTGTTCCCGGCGATTGACATGTTCCTGTTCTTCTTCTTGGAGAAGAAGCTGGTGCCGATGTATTTCCTCATCGCACTGTGGGGACACAGAGGTCCCGATGGGAAAACGCGTATTACCGCGGCTACCAAGTTCTTTGTCTATACCCAAGCCAGCGGCCTGATCATGCTGATTGCCATTTTGGCGCTGGTGTTTATGCATCACGATGCCACCGGGTGTGGAGTTTTAACTACACACACCCCAATATCGCGCAGCGTGGAATACATGCTGATGCTGGGCTTCTTTATCGCCTTTGCGATGAAAATGCCATGGTGCCGCTGCACGGCTGGTTGCCGGATGCGCACAGTCAAGCTCCGGCGGCGTGTTCTATCGATCTGGCTGGTATCTTACTGAAAACGGCGGCCTACGGTCTGCTGCGTTTCAGCCTGCCGCTGTTCCCCAATACTTCCCATGAATTTTCGCCTATCGCGATGTGGCTGGGTGTTATCGGTATCTTCTACGGCGCCTGGATGGCGTTTATGCAGACCGATATCAAACGCCTGATTGCCTACACTTCGGTGTCACATATGGGCTTTGTGATGATCGCCATTTACTCCGGTAGCCACTTAGCGTATCAGAGGCGGTCATTCAGATGATTGCGCACGGGCTTTCTGCGCCCGGTCTGTTTATTCTGTGCGGCCAGCTTTACGAACGTCTACATACGCGAGATCTGCTCCAGATGAGTGGTCTGTGGGCGCGCATCCGTTTCTTTCCCGCACTGTCGCTGTTCTTTGTGGTGGCGAAGCTGGGAATGCTGGGCACCTGCAACTTCGTCGGCGAGTTTATGATTCTGTTCGGTAGCTATCCTGTGGTACCGATGATCACCATAATTTCGACGTTCGGTTTGGTATTCGCTTCCGTCTACTCGCTGGTGATGATGCAATGCGCTTACTACGGCACGTTAAAATCCGAGGAAAAACTGCCGAGGCTATCCACCCGTGAATTGTCGATGGTGATCTTTCTGGTGGCATTGCTGGTGCTGCTCGGGTTGTTCCCGCAGAGCATCCTGAATACATCTGATGCGGCAATGGCTAATAAGCATTGGTTTATGTCATCAGTAACTGATTCAACACTGTCAACGACAGGACCGTAATTCGCCATGAGAATAACTCTTCAGCACCTGGTCGCGCTTCTGCCGCTGTTAATCGTCGGCTTTGACCGCCGTGGTTGTGATGCTATGCATTGCGTGGCGATGCAACTATTTCTTCAATGTCAATGTCACGGTGATCGGTCTTAGCATTGCGTTGTTCTCGCTGATTCTGGTAGGTAACGTCGGCCCAATGGACGTGACACCGCTGCTGCGGGTAGACGGTTTCTCGATGTTCTACACCGCGCTGGTGCTGATTGCCAGCCTAGCACCTACACGTTCGCTTACCCGTGGCTGGAAGGCTATCCGGATAACCGAGACGAGTTTTATCTATTGGTAGCGATTGCTGCACTGGGCGAGGTTCTGGTGGCAAGTGCTAACCATTTGGCGTCGCTGTTCATCGACATTGAACTTATTTCACTGCCGCTATTCGCTCTGGTGAGCTATGCGTTTCGCCAGCGTCGCTCGCTGGAAGCAAGCATCAAATACATGCTGCTATCTGCTGCCGCCTCTTCTTTCCTGCTGTTTGGGATGGCGCTGCTAGTGTATGCTGATTCTAGCAGCCTGAGCTTTGCCGGCTTGGGCGCGCATATGAAGGATCACACGCTGCATAAGCCGCTGCTGTTAGCCGGCTTCGGTATAATGATTGTCGGTTTGGGGTTCAAGCTCTCGTTAGTGCCGTTCCACCTCTGGACGCCGGACGTGTATCAAGGTGCCCCGGCGCCGGTATCGACCTTCCTGTCGACCGCCAGCAAGATCGCCATTTTTTGTGCAGTCATGAGTCTTTTCCTTTATGTACAGATGGTTGACAGTAACTCGGTTAGAATTGCACTGAGTGTGATCGCGTTTGCTTCCATCCTATTTGGTAACCTGATGGCGGTTGCGCAAAGCAACATTAAGCGTCTGCTCGATTACTCTTCCATCGCTTACCTCGGTTACCTGCTGGTGGCGCTGATTGCCATGCAAACTCACCAGTTTGCATTGGAAACTGTGGTATCTATCTTGCGGGTTACCTGTTCAGCAGCCTGGGCCCCTTCGGGATTGTTAGCCTGATGTCCAGCCTGTACCATGGATCGGACGCGGATTCCCTGTTCTCTTATCGCGGACTGTTTTAGCACAAACCGATTCTGTCTGCGGTTATGACGGTCATGACGGTGATGATGTTCTCTCTGGCCGGTATCCCGATGACGCTGGGCTTCTTCGGCAAATTCTATGTGTTGGCTGTGGGCTTTGGATCCCAAGCCGTGGTGCTGACGGGTGCGGTAGTGGTGGGGAGCACTATCGATCTCTACTACTATCTGCGTGTCATGATTAGCCTTTATCTAACTGCACCGCAAGAACGTCAGCGTAATACGCCCAATAACTGGGTGCTGACCCGCTGGCGGCATGCTAGTTGATTTCCTTCATCGCGGTACTGTTACTGAGCCTGTATCCACAGCCGCTGATTTCACTGGTGCAGATGGCACAGCCACTGATGTAATGCACTAGTGTTGCGCTATAAATCCGCCGCCATTACTGATTTCAGCGGTTTTTCATTCATTCAATAACCTAATACATCATCAAACGTAATACTCACGTTTGATGTAAGTACCGATAAGCCTATCGTGCATTTCAGATTACGATTGAGGCGTTTCAATCGGTTGCACAGCGTGCAGATTT
>JBPETC010000014.1:0-28274 GCA_051710325.1 Symbiopectobacterium sp. | reverse complement strand
TCTGCACGCTGTGCAACCGATTGAAACGCCTCAATCGTAATCCGAAATGCACGATAGGCTTATCGGTACTTACATCAAACGTGAGTATTACGTTTGATGATGTATTAGGTTATTGAATGAATGATCACGAAGAAGTGATGGTTTCCTCTGTACTGGAATCCATTTTTGATACCCGGGTGGAGATTGAACAGGTATGCAATCAACGTATTGCCGTCTATTATCGTTGATATTGATACACGTGAGGGGATAACAATGGATTAATGGAAAAGGCGACCAAGCTCTGTTTCCAGGATGTGCTCGAGTTTGTTCGAATTTTCCGTCGTAAGAACAAATTGCAATGTGAAATTCTCGATAACGAGAAGAAAATCCGTGATAATCAGAAGCGTGTGCTGCAGCTGGATAACCTGAACAAATACCTAAAACCTGGCATGAGTATTGAAGAGATGTGCAGGGCATTATTGCCACCATGCGCGGGCGGGGACTATGAAGACGCGTAGATGAATGCATCATCAAGAATGCCGATCTGTCGAAAGAGCGTCGCGATCTCTCGAAGAAACTGAAAAAGATGGGCGAAATGAAGTGCGCTGTGCCTGGGCCTGGCAAAGAGGCGCAAGTGTACATCCTTTTCATCAGGCCGCCTGTGCGGACTTTTTTTATTGCTACGTTTTGGGTTTCCGAATGATGCTTTGCGCATTACCCTTTGCCGCTGACAATTGCGATCGCGCTTCACACCTTCCACTTCGCTATGAAACGTTACGTCATCCTGTGCTAATCTCGCTGCACCGCTGTGTATAGGGCTGTTCCCTTTCACCGTAACTGGTCATTCTGCGGGCTGTTGAATACTAAAGGGGCATCGATGGCGAAAATGTCATTTAGCCTGGCGTCATGTGCTGTTATTGCTGGAATACAACCTCTGCTGTGGTTATCATAGATACCACCACGCTGGGTCTTAGTCACTGTGCTGATGATATCGACGCTACTGCTGGCAACCAGCCGCCAAAACATGATCAAGTTTACAAATTTCCATTAAATCCCTCTAAAATCATGCTCCTCTGTTTACTTTCACAATAATAGAGAAAATTGTAGGAATATCGCATCATAAAAATGAAACATTGTTTTAAAAATAGTACGTGTGTGAGTCTCTCCTTTCTCTGTTTGGCGCTCGCGCTTCTTGATGTCCGTTTTCCATGCTAATGACGTGTCTGGTGGATCGATCGTTGGATGTGGTATTCATGATACTCAAGCCCCTGCAACGCGGTTGGATAACGATTGACGAACATTACCTTGCCTAGAGCCTGCTGGGGTTGTGCGGTGTTATTATCTGGCGCTTTTCTCACCCCAGCGTAGCGACGTTAGTGCTGTATCTGGTGCAGCCACGATAGGCAGTTCCGCAATCGAAGTGGCGAGTAGATATGCTGGATGTAGGGCACGGATTAGCCATTATTATCGAGCAGGATGGCATGCTGTCCTGTTTGATCGGCAACCAGTGGCCGGGCGGAAAACATGGCGCAGTGCGAGATTTTGCCATATTTACGCTGGCGAAGCATCACGCACGAGGCGGTGATTCTCAGTCACAGCCATCAGAATCACATTGGTGGGCTGATTTCTTTGTTGCAGACGTACCCGGCGCTCACTGTCTACAGCCCGTTTACCGAGCTGGGTTATCGCGCTTGCATCCAGGTGGAAAGCTGACAGTGGCGAGGGTTGAGGTTTACGATATTGTGTCCGCCGAAGCTGGTGGCGCACGCAGGCAACGATGATTCCTGCATGGTGCGTATCGATGATGGTAAATACCGCGTGTTATTTGACAGGATATATTGAAATAAAAGCAGAAAGACGTTTTGAGAGCGTACAGCAAGACGAACTTGCTGCTGATTTGTCACAAATTTCTCATCACGGCAGTAAGACCCCATCCAGTGCTCCTTTTTTACGCGCGCTGAATCCCCGGTATGCGTTTTCCTCTACCGGACACTATAATCCGTGGCGTCTGCTGTCTTCTGAGGTAATCGCACGTTCCGCGATGTGCGTTTGTCCGATCCTAATCGCCAAGCGGGGCATCATTAGGTCGATACGGTGCAGTCAGGACAAATCAGCATACGTTTTTCAACGAACTCTAGCAGGTTTACCTTATCGTGAGCGGCTATTGCCGTCGTAGTGGTTTGGCGTAAAGAGCGATAGTGAGTAGAATAAGCGGCTATTTATAAATAATTTAGGTTTATTGCATGCTGAATGATAAAGATCTCTCCACCTGGCGGACCTTCCGTCGCTTGTGGCCGATGATTTCTCCCTTTAAGGCGGGCTTAGCCGCGGCGGCAATTGCGCTTATCATCAATGCGGCGGGTGACACGCTGATGCTCTCGCTGTTAAAGCCTTTTCTGGATGAAGGGTTTGGGAAAACCGATCGCAGCATTCTGCTGTGTATGCCACTGGTGGTGATGGGCTTGATGCTGGTACGCGGTGTAACCGGTTATGTGTCCACCTACTGCGTCTCTTGGGTCTCGGGCAAGGTGGTCATGAATATGCGTCGTTGCTTGTTTAGCCACATTATGGGCATGCCAGTAGGCTTCTTCGATCAGCAATCAACGGGAACGCTGCTCTCTCGCATTATCTATGATTCTGAACAGGTGGCTTCGTCCTCATCCGGCGCGTTGATTACGTTGGTGCGTGAAGCTGCATCGATTATCGGTCTGTTTGTTCTGATGTTTTACTACAGTTGGCAACTGTCTATTATCCTGATTGTTATCGCTCCCATTGTGGCTATTGCGATCCGCGTGGTATCGAAACGATTTCGTAATATCAGCAAAAATATTCAGAATACCATGGGGCAGGTAACGGCCAGCGCCGAGCAGATGCTGAAAGGCCATAAAGAAGTGTTGATTTTCGGCGGTCAGGATGTTGAAGTGGCGCGTTTTGATAAAGTCAGTAACCGAATCCGTACCCAAGGCATGAAAATGGTGTCGGCGTCAGCGATTTCTGATCCAATTATCCAATTGATTGCGTCTCTGGCGCTGGCATTTGTGCTTTATGCTGCCAGCTTCCGGAGTGTGATGGATACGCTAACGCCAGGGACCGTTACCGTAGTGTTCTCCTCGATGATCGCCCTGATGCGTCCGCTTAAATCGTTAACTAACGTCAATGTCCAGTTTCAACGCGGTATGGCAGCCTGCCAAACGCTGTTTGCCATTCTGGACATCGATCAGGAAAAAGACGAAGGTACACGAGTGTTGGAAAGGGCCGAAGGCGATTTGGAATTCCGCAACGTCAGTTTTGCCTATCCGACAAAAGAGGCATTGGCACTGAGGAATGTCAGCCTGCACATTCCTCAGGGTAAAACGGTGGCGTTGGTTGGGCGTTCAGGTTCCGGCAAGTCCACCATCGCTAATCTGATCACGCGTTTTTACGACATTCAATCCGGCAAGATTCTGTTGGATGGGCATGACCTGCGCGACTATACGCTCTCCTTACTGCGTCGTCAAGTCGCGTTAGTATCGCAACACGTGCACCTGTTTAACGACACCGTTGCTAATAATATCTCGTATGCCTGCGGCGATCTCTACTCGCGAGAAGACATCGAGCGCGTAGCTAAAATGGCACATGCGATGGATTTTATTAGCAAAATGGATAACGGACTGGATACGATTATTGGTGAAAATGGCGTATTGCTCTCTGGCGGGCAACGTCAGCATATCGCTATTGCACGCGCATTATTGCGTGATTGTCCGATTCTGGTGCTGGATGAAGCCACGTCAGCACTTGACACCCAATCAGAACGAGCGATTCAGGCTGCGCTGTATGAGCTGCAAAAAGATCGTACCGCGTTAGTGATTGCGCACCGTTTGTCTACCATCGAGAATGCTGATGAGATTCTGGTCGTTGAGGATGGGCAGATTATTGAACGCGGGCCGCACGCGGAGCTGCTGGCGAAAAATGGCACTTACGCACAGTTGCATAAAATGCAGTTTGGCTAATGATAGCGCGCATCTGGTCTGGTACATCGAGGCTCTACTGGCTGTTAATCCCTTTGGGGATGTTGTACGGACTGATAACGGCAGTTATCCGCTATAGCTACCGTGCTGGTTGGCGTCGTGTCTGGCGCGCACCTATCCCGGTAGCGGTTGTGGGTAATCTGACCGCCGGTGGAAATGGTAAAACACCGCTGGTGGTTTGGATGGTGAAACAACTGCAACGTCAAGGGTATCGCGTTGGCGTGGTATCGCGTGGCTACGGTGGCAAGGCGGAGCGCTATCCGCTGGTAGTGGATGTCTCAGTGTCTACGGTGCAAGCGGGAGATGAGCCAGTACTGATTTACCAGCGCACGGGCGCTGCGGTGGCGGTATCCCCTGTGCGGCGCGATGCCATTGAAGCCCTACTATCGCGTCAGCCGCTTGATGTGATTGTCACCGATGATGGTTTGCAGCACTATGCGCTGGCGCGGGATATCGAGATTGTGGTGGTGGACGGTGAGCGTCGTTTTGGTAATGGATGGTGGCTGCCCGCCGGACCAATGCGCGAACGGGCCGATCGTTTGCATAGCGTGGATGCCATTGTGGTTAACGGTGGCGCATCCCAGTCCGGAGAAATTGCCATGCATTTGCAACCGGGTGACGCGATTAATGTACTCACAGGTGAAAGCTGCCCGGTGGCGATCTTGACAGGAAGTGTTGCCATGGCAGGCATTGGTCATTCACCCCGATTTTTTGCCACGCTACGGGCTCAAGGCGTGAACGTTGTGCGCGAAGTCACGTTTGCCGATCACCAAATATATTTGCCAGAAGCCATTCAAGCGCTGACCGAGGATAATCAGCAGCCATTGCTGATGACGGAAAAAGACGCGGTGAAATGCCGCGCCTTCGCCCAGGCTAACTGGTGGTACCTGCTGGTAGATGCGAAACTTGCCGAGCCTGGAGCATCGCTATTGCTGGATAAGATAACGTCACTATTGCCTTCACCGCGCGCGTATAACGTGGCTACCCATTTTGTTTGTAAGCACCTTAATGGAGGATGCATGGATCACCGTTTACTCGAAATCGTTGCCTGCCCGATATGCAACGGACGGTTGTACTACAATAAAGAGAAGCTGGAACTGATTTGTAAAGCGGATGCTTTGGCCTATCCGGTGCGTGATGGTATTTTGGTCCTACTGGAAAATGAAGCGCGCAAAATTCCCGCCAATGAGATGACAACACAATGAGTTTTACTGCGATCATACCTGCGCACTATGCCTCAACGCGCTTACCGGGAAAGCCGCTGGCGGATATCAACGGTAAGCCTATGGTGGTGCATGTGATGGAACGCGCCCTGAAATCCGGTGCCAACCGTGTTATTGTCGCGACGGATCATCCTGACGTTCAACGTGCGGTAGAACTGGCTGGAGGGGAAGTATGTCTGACTAGTCACAATCACCATTCTGGTACGAAACGTTTGGCAGAGGTTATCGAACGTGACCAATTCCCGGATGATGAAATCATCGTTAACGTCCAAGGGGATGAACCTTTGATTCCTCCAGTGATTATTCGTCAGGTGGCGGATAATCTAGCCGTGTGTCAGGCCGGGATGGCGACTTTAGCCGTACCTATCACCACCGCAGAAGAGGCGTTTAACCCCAATGCGGTAAAAGTGGTGATGGATGTGCAGGGCTATGCACTCTACTTTTCCCGCGCCACCATTCCTTGGGATCGCGAGCGTTTTGCTCAAAACAAGGAGACGATTGGCGACCATTTCTTACGCCATATTGGCATCTACGCTTATCGCGCAGGTTTTATCCGTCGTTATGTGACTTGGCAGCCCAGTAGCCTGGAGCAGGTTGAACTGCTCGAACAGTTGCGCGTGCTGTGGTACGGCGAGAAAATCCATGTCGCGGTAGCGGAGGCTGTGCCTAGCGTCGGCGTAGATACGCCAGAAGATTTACAGCGCGTGCGCGCGGCGATGCTGTAACGTTCGCTATTTGATCTATATTGAAGAAGAAATTGACGGCGGTCTACCGCATAATGACACGCGGGATCCCTGAAGCAGAAGCGAGGTTTAGCAACATATGGAACATTTGAAGGTTGAATCAAGCACGGTGTTGTGGGAAAATTAAGCCGGCTCGAACGCATCAGTGAGCAACCCTACGTATACTTATACGCCCTGTATGACAATCGCCATATATGACAATAACGGCAACGCCATGACGCTGTTGGCGAAAAACTATGTTTTTGTCATTGCATTACGAAGCAAGAAGCGCACAAGCATTGTCATGCTTGTCGAAAGGGGGATGTATGCTTACCGACGGTATACGGTGTGGTGATCACTTAGGAAACCCCTACAAAGCATTGCTGTTGATTGAGCACCTGCGCGGTGTATCAGTCGAAGCGCCAACACGCATACCCAAGCGTTGGATATGCGCTGATGAATCATGTAGTTGAAAGCGTGCTGCTCTGGCACCGTATCGACAGTCACGCCTGTGTGGGTAGCGTGGATATCATACAGGATAACGATTGGCTCAGTTGGTACAAACAGCAGCTTGAAGTGCTTCAGTCAACGTTATTAAATATAGGTGCACCGTTACTGACGCAGGAAGATCGTAGCCTGTTGTTCCGCTCGCGCCAGTATCTTGATGTCATGTTTGATGATTTTTATGACGGCTGCGTATTGGTACGTAGTAATTTATCTCTGTGTAGTGTAGTATGCACAAAGACCCGCGCAGCAATCAATTGCTGTCGATGATCAACCCCAGCATGATATTGTGAGCTCCCAGAGAATATGACATGTTTCGCCTGTGCGAGCCTGGCATGTTGTAAGCGTTACTCTACCGCTACCTGCAAAAGCACCGCTGGCGGAAAATTTTGTCTATCGTCGCTGGCCTTACGTCATTTGGGAAGCGGTTTCCCTCTACCTTCACACACACCGGACAATTGGATCACGCGCTGTTCGAACGTACCACGCGCTAATTGACTCCATGATTGGAATAGATCTCTCAGAGCGATTCCGCTTCTGGCGGCGTTTCTCTGCCCTTTAACCGTTTCCACAGTAATCCCATGATCTCATACTAGGCGCGTTCGCTGTGAGACAGATAAGATAATACGCTAAAGGGAATATTTTCCCACGGATTGAACTCGCTGGTAATGGCCAACTGATTAGCAGAGGGGGGCCGGTATAGGATGCAGCCCTTGCTCCTGGAAGAACACCATTGCTCGTGGCAAATGACTGGCTGATGTTACTAATAGAAAAAGCTGGTGCTTGATAAGGGCCGCTGTGCCCGCTGCTTCTTCTGTATCGTGCGGTGTATCCAGCATGATGATATCCTCGTGCGGAATCCCAGACTCTCCGCGACCAACGCAGCGGTTTATGCGCTGGTCATCGGATTTCCTTGCGCGGCTGCGCCAGTGAAATTAGTTTTTTGCCGGGATTGGCATGATAAAGACGTACGACTTCGGTCACCCGTGACAAGCTGTTGCCAATTAAAATTGGTGCTCGGTCTCCACGCCGGATTGTAGGTATAGCCGCCCGCCGTCCAGCACCACGATATACGGAACCGGTACTGCACTTGCCTGTCAGGTCGTGTAATGGCTTTCCAACGGCAGCAGCCGCTTATCGGCGATGGGTTGCACACTCAGCAGCAATAACGCCAGGCAGGCGCAGGAAATAACGGCTTTTCCCCCTCGCGTGCCAGCGCGAGAACCACAGCAGCGTCAGAGCAACGCCTATCAGCTCCAGCAGTAACGGGAGCGGTTACAGCAATTCGCCAACGACTTTTGAGGGTAAACAGCATGAAATCAGGTTACATTTGGGTGAAAAAACAGCATCCGGCAAAATATCGTGCGGTCAGGAGGTTTATTCTCATGCCGCCTGTTCCAGAATAACGGGTTGAAGCAAATATGCCATCATATACCCGAGAATACCGGGTATATGATGGCACTCTGTGCCGCACGATCGCCTTAACGATGACGTGGAACGCAGCGCAATGCAAGATCGCAATTTTAACGATATCGCCGAAAAATTTGCCCGTAATATCTATATCTATGGCACCACAAAAGGCCCAGGTGCGTCAGGCGGTGCTGTGGCAGAATGTGGATGGATGCGTTGCTGAAAACATTGCATGACCGGCCTTTGCGAATTCTTGATGCGTGCGGTGGTGAAGGGCACATGGCCTGCCGGTTGGCGGCTTTAAGGCATCAGGTCTTGTTGTGCGATGTTTCAGATGAGATGATTCACCGTGTGCCAGCAGCATCGCTTAGGAACATGGCGTAGCCGATAATATGCGTTTTGTTCACTGTGCCGCGCAGGATATTGCGGATCATATGACGCATCCGACGGATTTAATCTTGTTCCATGCGGCGCTGGAATGAGTAGCTGATTCGTAGGCGATATTGCGGACGTTAACGGATTATCTGGCGCCTGACGGCGCTTTTTGTTGATCTTTTATAATCGTCATGCACTTTTACTGCGTAATGTGGTGCTGGGTAATTTTGCATATGTGCAAGCCGGTATGCCAAAGCGCAGACGACGTTCGATGTCGCCGGATCATCATCCCTCGATCCCCAGCAGGTTTATGGCTGGCTTGATGCGTTGAGATGACAATTGAAGGAAAGACCGGTGTACGAGTGTTTCATAATTACTTGCAGAACAAGCAGCAAAAAATCGATAATTTCGAGGAATTGTTAGCGTTGGAACAGCGCTATTGTCGCCAGAAGCCTTTTGTTAGCCTGGGACGCTATATTCATGTCATGGCGCGTAAACGCCCTATAATATAAAGGATGCACTATGAGTGATTTTTCCCAGACAGTGCTAGAACTGGTTTCCTGGGCGCGGAAAAATGATTTTTCCCTGTCACTCCCCACCGAACGCTTGACGTTTCTGCTGGCGATCGCCACGCTGAACGGCGAGCGGATGGATGGCGAAATGAGTGAAGGGAAACTGGTGGATGCCTTTCGTCACGTCAGAAAGGGATTTGAACAAACCTATGAAACCGTGGCAATGCGTGCCAATAACGCCATAAACGATTTGGTGCGCCAGAGTTTGTGAATCGCTTTGTTAGTGAAATGGCGGATAGCAATGTCATTTACTGGCTGACACCGCTTGGTATTGGCATCATCGAATATTACATCCGCCAGCACGAATTTTCGACGCTGCGCCTGTCTATGCAACTCTCTATTGTGGCGCAAGAACTGTTGCGCGCGGCGGAGGCCGCAGAAAAGGGAGGCGATGAGTTTCACTGGAACCGTAATGTATTAGCGCCGCTTAAATATTCTGTGGCGGAAATATTTGATAGTATCGATCTTTCTCAGCGCGTAATGGACGAGCAACAACAGGGGGTGAAAGATGATATCGCTGCGCTGCTGACGCAAGATTGGCGCACCGCCATCTCCAGCTGTGAGCATTTTCTGACAGAAACGTCCGGCATCCTGCGTGAATTGCAGGACTTCTTGGAAGCGGTGGCGATAAGTTGCAAACCAGCTTGTTGCAGATTCAGGAAGCGACGATGCACCATCCTGAGCTCGAGTTTATCGATAAACTAGTGTTCGATTTGCAAGCCAAGCTTGACCGTATCATCAGTTGGGGAGAGCAAACTATCGATCTGTGGATCTGCTATGACAGGCACGTCCACAAGTTTATCCGTACCGCCATTGATATGGATAAAAACCGGGTATTCGCTCAGCGCCTGCACCAGTCGGTGCAAAATTATTTTGACCAGCCCTGGCGTTGGACTTTGCCAATGCCGATCGTCTGCTGCACATGCGCGATGAATAGCTGGCGCTGCGCAGTGATGAAGTGACGGGTGAATAATTACCGTCGGAGCTGGAGTATGAAGAATTCAGCGAAATGCGCGAACAGATCACCACGCTGATAGAAGCGGAGATGCAAAAATATAAAACCGAGCGCATCCCACTCAACCTGGCGGGCGTGGTACGCGATTACCTAAGTCACTGTCCCCGGGCGCAGCATTTTGATATGGCAAAATAGTGGTCGATCAGGTGGTGCGTGTCTGGGTATGGCCGAAGCGGATTTCACCGGATTGCCTGCGCTTATGGCAGTCAATCAATGATTACAGAGTCAAGGTACAGGCCCATGTCATCGACAACTATTGATAAAATCATGTCAGCTAAACTGGCAACGGCGTTAGCCAATACCCTGTTTCCCACGCTAGATAGCCAACTGTGTGCGGGGCGACATATCGGTCTGGAAGAGCTGGAGAACCATGTTTACCTTATGGGTTTTCAGGACACGTGTTGGAGGAGTTCTACGCACGCTATAACGTGGAACTGATCCGCGCACCGGAAGGTTTCTTCTATCTGCGATCGCGATCGACCACCCTGATCCAGAGCTCGGCGCTGTCCGAATTGGACATGATAGTGGGAAAAATTCTCTGCTATCTCTACTTCAGTCATAAGTAACTGGCGCAAAAGGGCATTTTTACTTAGCAAGGACTTTATGAAGAGCTGTTAATTCTGGCCGATGAAAACAAGTTGCTGAAGTTGGTCAACTAGCGTTCAACCGGCTCGGATCTGGATCGGTAGAAATTGCAGAAAAAGGTTAGAACCTCGTTGAATCGCCTGCGGCGCTTTGGAATGGTCTACTTCATGGGCAATGAAAGCAGCAAATTCCGTATCACCGAAGCGGCGTTCCGTTTCGGTGCCGACGTGCGAAACGGAGATGATGCGCGTGAATCACAATTGCGCATGATCCGTGATGGTGAAGCACTGCCGTTAGACAGCGGCCTGTCGTTGAACGATGAGGTCGAAGAGAGTGACAGCGCGCAAGACAATGCGGCAGAAAGTGGAGAGGAAGAATAACAATGATTAAACGCGGTAAATTTTGCTCACTGACGCTGGTCAACTGGAACGGTTTTTTGCCCGGACGTTCGATTTGGACGAATTGGTTACCACTCTGTCCGGCGGTAACGGCGCGGGGAAATCGACGACGATGGCGGCCTTTATCACTGCGATGATCCCCGATTTGACGCTACTGCATTTCCGTAATACTACCGAGGCGGGTGCCACCAGCGGCCCACGCGATAAAGGGCTACACGGCAAACTGTGCGCCGGAGTGTGTTATGCTACGTTGGATGTCGTTAATTCCCGCCATCAGCGCGTGTTGGTCGGGGTGCGCCTGCAACAGATCGCCGGGCGCGATAAAAAGGTCGATATCAAACCTTTGCCATTCAAGGATTGCCATCACGTTGCAGCCGACGCAGGTGCTGACCCAGTCATTTGGCGAACGCTAGGTTCGGGTGTTGACGTTGCAAGAACTGAAAGATCGTGTGGAAGAGATGGAGGGCGTACTGTTCAAACAGTTCAACTCCATTACCGATTACCATGCTCTGATGTTTGATTTGGGCGTAGTGCCTCTTCGGTTACGCTCCGCTTCCGATCGAAGTAAATTCTATCGTCTGATCGAAGCCTCTCTGTACAGCGGGATCTCCAGTGCCATCACTCGATCGCTGCGTGATTACCTTCTTCCGGAAAATAGCGGGGTGCACAAGTAGCAGGGTGCACAAGGCGTTCCAGGACATGAAAGCAGCACTGCGTAAAAACCGTATGACACTGGAAGGCCATCCGTGTGACGCAATCGGATCGCGATCCATTCAAACACCTAATTTCAGAAGCTACTTCCTACGTGGCTGCTGACTATATGCGCTATGCCAATGAGCGACGGGTGCATTTGGATGATGCTCTGGCGCTGCGTCATGACCTGTTTGGTAGCCGAAAGCAGTTGGTGCATGAACAGTACCGCCATGTGGAAATGTCGCGCGAGTTGGCGGAACAAGCGAAGGCTGAAAGCGATTTGGAAACTGATCACCAGGCTGCCAGCGACCACCTTAATCTGGTGAAAACGGCGCTGCGTCAGCAGGAATTTTAGTAGAAAAAACGCGCGAGCAGCTCGAAGATAACTACGCGCGTGCCCAGGCTGCCAAGCAGGAAGTGGATGAACTGAAAAGCCAGCTCGCCGACTATCAGCAGGCGCTGGACGTGCAGTAGAGCAGCGCCATACACAGTACCAGCAGGTGCAACAGGCATTGGAGCGGGCTCGCTTGCTCTGCTAGTTACCGGACTTAACGGCGGATAACACCGATGAGTGGCTGGAACCCTTTCACGCGCGAGAGCAGGAGACGACCGAGCTGTTGCTGCAACTGGAACAAACCCTGAGCGTTTCCGATGTGGCATATAACCAGTTTGAACAAGCCCAACTAGTCTGCAAGATTGTAGGTAACGTTTCGCGCAGCGAAACCTGGCAGGCTGGGCGTGATGTGTTGCGCGACACCATCTCGCAACGCTATCAAGGCAGAACGCGTGCATCCTTTGCACGGTCGTCTGGCCGAACTGGAACAGCGCCTGCGCGAGACCAGCAAGAAGCGGAACGTCTGCTGCAAGAGTTTGGTAAACGCTATGGTCAACCCTGTAAGCCGGAAGAGTTGGACAGCTTGCAGCAGGAACTGGAGCTGAAGATTAAAACCCTCTCTGCGCTGGTCGTGGAAGCCGGGGAGCGTCGTTTGACGCTGCGTCAGGAGCTGGAGCATACCCAGCAACATCCAGACATTAACCGCGCGCGCACCGGAATGGCTGTCTGCGCAGGAAGTCTTGACGCAATTAAGTGAACAGAGCGGGGCAACCTTTGCTGATGGTCAGGAAGTGACCGAGCATTTGCAGCAACTGCTGGAGCGCGAGCGTGAAATCACGGTCGAGCGTGATGAGGTAGCGGCGCGTAAACGTCACATCGACGATCAAATCGAGCGATTAAGTCAGCCAGGTGGTGCGGAAGATCCGCGTATGGCGGCCCTGGTAGAACGCTTTGGCAGCGTGTTGCTGTCCGAAATTTATGATGACGTGACGCGCTCGACGATGCGTCGTACTACTCCGCGCTCTACGGGTATATCACGCCATGGTATCGTTGTGGACGATCTGTCGCTGGTGCGTGAGCAGCTTTGAAGGGTTCGAGAACTGTCCGGAAGATCTCTATCTGATCGAAGTGGATCCGCAATCGCTCGATGACAGCATCTTTGCAGTAGAAGAGTTACAAAAAGCAGTGATGGTTAAAATCGCCGATCGCCAGTGGCGCTATTCACGTTTCCCTGAAGTGTCGTTGTTTGGTCGCGAGGCGCGCGAAAACCGGCTGGAGAGTCTGCGCGACGAACGTGAAGCTCTGGCAGAGCCAGTACGCCACGCTGTCGTTTGACGTGCAGAGAAGACGCAGCGTTTGCATCAAGCCTTCAGCCGTTTTATCGGTTCTCATCTGGTTATCGCGTTCGATGACAACCCTGAGGCGGCGCTGCGTCCATTGGGCTTGCGTCACGATGAGTTGGGCCGTGCCATCAACAATTTTGATGCTGAAAACCAATAGCAACGTCAGCAATACGACCAGGCTAAAGAGTGTGTTTCATTGTGCTGAACCGCCTGATCCCACGCGTCAGCCTGCTGCTGTCTGATGATACCTTACACGACCGGATCGAGAAGATTCGCGACGAACTGTTATGCCGCAGAAGAGTCCGCGCATTTTATTACGCAGCACGGTTCGTCGTTGGTGAAACTGAAGGCACTGGTGGCGGTGCTGCAAAGCGATCCATAGCAGCATGAATAGCTATGAGCACAGTACACCCAGGCGCAAAGTGCACAGCGTAGCGTAAGGCGAAACAGCAGGCGTTTGCCTTAACGGAAGTGGTGCAATGGCGTCCTCATTTTCAACTATATCGACTCAGCAGACATGCTGAGAAAATGCCGATTTAAATGACAAATTGCGCCAACGGTTGGATCAGGCAGAAACCGAGCGTACCCGTTCGCGTGAATAATTTCGTCAGCAGCAGGCGCAGTTAAACGCAGTACAGACAGGTGCAGGCTTCGTTGCGCAGTACGCATGACGCCAAAAATGAAATGCACAAAGAGCTTATTCAGGAGTTGCAGGAGATCGGCATGCGCGCGGATACGGATGAAGAGGCTCGCGCCCGCACTCGTCGTGATGAATTGCATGCCGGCTTGAGTGCCAACCGCCCGCGCCGTAATCAGTTGGAGAAGCAGATTATCTTCTGTGAAGCGGAAGTGGATGGCTTGCAGAAAAAATTGCGCAAAGTGGAACGTGATTATCACCAGATGCGAGAACAGGTGGCGACTGCGAAAGCGGAAAATGGTATGCTATCATGCATCTGGTGAAAGACAATGGCGTTGAGCGCCGTTTATACCGTCTTGAACTGGCCCCTTATACATGGACGTTGATGAATTGCGTTCCATGTCGGATAAAGCGCTGGAGGCATTGCGACTGGCGGTTGCGGATAATGAACATCTGCGTGACGTGCTGCGCGCATCGGAAGATCCAAAGCAAGCCTGAGCGTAAAGTGCAATTCTATATCGCTGTTTATCAGCACCTGCGTGGGCGTATTCGTCAGGACATTATTCGTACCGGTGATCCGTTTGAAGCCATTGAGCAGATGGAAATTGAACTCAACCATCTAACGGAAGAACTGATCGCGCATGAGAAAACGCTTGGCAATCAGCGCCAAGCGCGTGGCAAACATTATTCGCAAAACCATCCAGCGTCAAAACCGTATACGCATGCTGAACCAGGGCTTGCAGGCGGTTGTGTTTGGGCAGGTGAAAAGTGTGCGCTTGAATGTCAACGTGCGTAAAACACATACAACGCTGCTCAACTTGCTCTCGAAACAGCAAGAGATGCATCAGGATCTGTTCAACAGCAACCGGTTGACCTTCTCGGAAGCGCTGGCAAAACTTTACCAGCGCCTCAACCCTGAAGTGGATTTGTGGCAACGAACGCCGCAAACCATAGGTGAGGAGTTGCTCGATTACCGCAACTACCTTGAGATGGTAGGTGGAGGTTAATCGCGGTGCCGATGGCTGGTTGCGTTGCAGAGAGCGACGCTCTTTCCACCGATGAAGCGATCGGGACCGGGATGTCGATTCTGGTGATGGTGGTGCAGAGCTGGGAAGATGAATCCAAACGCTTGCTCGGTAAAGATATTACTCCATGTCGTTTGCTATTCCTCGATGAAGCTGCGTGTCTGGATGCGAAATCCATCGCTACGTTATTCGAACTGTGTGAGCGATTGGAAATGCAACTGGTGATTGCTGCACCGGAAAACATCAGTCCGGAAAAAGGCACCACCTATAAGCTGGTGCGTAAGTGTTCCAGAATCAGGAGTATGTGCACGTGGTCGGACTGCGCAGTTTTGGCAGTGAGAATGAAGCGCCGCAGGTGCAGGCAGGAACGCTTACGGTATGACGTGCAGAAATTATGCCAGACCTGCTTGAAACCATCATGCTCCACCACCACTGTCATTCCCGCGAAGGCGGGAATTTTGTGCAGAAGAAACGCATTTATTCTTTCAGAGATCTCCGACTTTCGTCGAGGATGACGAGTTGTTGACGTGACGTAGCCATCAGTCTGAGAGGCCGTGTTAAACGACCTCTTTTTGTCTATTAATTTCCCTAATTTTTCCTGTGCACATAACGGATCAGTGGAATAAACCTGCGAGAAATGAAAAAACATTTTATCTTTATATATTAATTATTAATTATGAGCGAATAATTAAAGCGGCGGGTCATCGCAACGTTTTGCGCTATTTTATGATAATAAATTTCTGTATAACGTGAATTAGGGAGTAATATCCATTAGACCTCATAGCTTTTATCGCCGATAAAAATATTGTGGCTGATATCGCGTTTAGTGAATATCAGGGGATAAAGGGATGTTGTTATGTGAGCAAAAAGCGCAGAGCACACTATGATGTGTTTGTTCGCTGTGGCCTTGAGCCTGTTTTCTTTCTTTGCGTTGTCGGCTACTAGTAGGCAGGCGGCGGTAATTCCCATGCAGCGCCGGGCGTCTACTATTCGCACACTGCAGGCTCTGCGTCTCATGAAACCAGCGCGGCAGCATTACAGGCGTTGGCGGCGAAAGGCATTAAACCGCATTATCTTTCAGAAATCACCGCACTCTACGCACTGCATCCGGCACAACGAGTAATGCCTTCGCGGTGGTTTCAGTAATCTTGGCAATATCAGCAAGGGGCGCGGATGAGCAACGCCAAGTGGCAAGGGTTATACGCCGACGGCGTCATTGGCAACCGGATACGGGATTGGTTGAATATTTCTCTGCAAATCCGTGCGCGCCGCTGGCGCTTAATATTCAACGCCTGCGTCTTGTGCCGGATAATGTGAGCACCGCAATTATGGTGAACATCCCAGATTATTCTCTGAACTATTATCGAAATGGTACGCGCCGGCTCTCTTCGCGTGTGATTGTCGGACAACCGAAACATAAAACGCCGTTGATGATCAGTTCATTGTATAACGTAGTGTCAACCCGTTATTGAAGGTGCCCACTATACTAATTCGTCAGGATATCATCCCAAAGTTGTCAAGGAGTCCAGCTATTTTCAGCGCAATAATTATACACTGCTCTCTGGCTGGCATTCCAAAGCGGAGAGCATCGATCCGACGATGATTGACTGGTCTCCATGGGTGTCGGCCGATCGTTTTCCGTATCGTACTCTCCAGGCTCTTCCTCCCGGTGTCAATAACTCGTTGGGACGGTATAAATTCAATATGCCAAATTCCAAAGCGATTTACTTGCACGACACACCGAATCATGGGCTATTCCAGCGCGATATTCGCGCTCTTAGTGTAGCTGCGTGCGCGTGAACAAAGCTTCCGAACTAGCAAGGCTGCTCTGTTGCAGGATGCTGGTTGGAACGATTCGCGCATTTTCTCTACACTGGAACAGGGAAATACCTCCTATGTGCTGGTTAAACAGCGTATTCCTGTCAATCTGTACTATTTGACAGCCTGGTAGCCGACGACGGCAAACCCTAGTTTTGTACAGATATTTACAATTATGATGATACGGTAAAACGCGGGGCGACATCCTGGGCAAGGCAGGGCAACTGCTCCAGTAACCACTGATATCCCGGGGCGTTCATCATCGCCGCAGATGGCTTGGCGGCTCTGGGCAGGCCACGTTATCAATACAACGTCCACGTATTCTAACGCTAGAAAACCTCAATACCGGCGAGTACCTTAAAATTGAATTCTTCGATGGCCTTCGTTACAACAAAGATGAATTATCCCGTCTGAACCACTTCTTCTGTGATTATCGCGCCAATAAAATTAAAACCATCGATCCTGCGCTGTTTGACTAACTCTATCGCTTGCAGGTGATGTTAGGAACCAACAAACCAGTGCAACTAATTTCGAGGTACCGCTCGGTGGACACCAACAATGAAATGCGCAGCCATTCGTGCGGTGTAGCCAAACAGAGCTATCATACCAAAGGGCAGGCGATGGATTTTCACATCGATGGTGTGCAACTGGCCAATATTCGCAAAGCGGCGCTGAAACTGAAGGAGGGTGGCGTAGGCTACTATCCGAAAAGTAATTTGGTGAACATTGATACCGGCCCGAGGCGGAGCTGGTAACCCTTAATGCTAATAGACTCTTCGGCTTGACCGTGTCATGATGACGGTTATATTAAGGGTGCTTATTCGTGAAGTGGAGTGCTATGAAATACCAGATTGTTCCAGTGACGGCATTCAGCCAAAACTGTACGTTGTTATGGTGTGAGGAAACCCGTTACGCGGCGATTGTTGATCCCGGTGGCGAAGCGGAAAAAATCAAACGTGCCATCGCACAGTGCGACATCAAGGTATCGCAAATTCTGTTGACGCATGGACATCTCGATCACGTCGGTGCGGCTCAACAACTGGCCGATCACTATCAGGTGCCGATTATTGGCCCACATTCCGCTGATGCCTTCTGGCTTGATAGTTTGCTAGCGCAGAGCCACATGTTTGGCCTGACAGAATGTGCGCCGTTAACACCGACGCGCTGGCTGCAAGAAGGGGATTCGGTGACGGTAGGTAACACTGAGCTATCCGTGTTGCACTGTCCGGGACATACGCCGGGCCACGTGGTGTTTATTGACAAAGTATCGCATCTGGCGCAGGTTGGCGATGTGATCTTTAATGGCAGTGTAGGGCGCAGTGATTTCCCGCGGGGCGATCATCAGGCATTGATTACGTCTATTCGCACCAAGCTCTTCCCACTCGGGAATTATATCACCTTTATTCCTGGACACGGCCCGATATCGACGCTGGGGCAGGAGCGTAAGACTAATCCTTTTGTGCATGATTAATGCACAGGCATCCCCCGACTAACAGGGATGTCTTACAGCATATTACAGCACGGCCACAATGGCTTCGCATAGCGGAGTTATATTTTCCGGCATCATACCCTGCCACGTTAACTCGTCCAGAGTTCACCGCATAGACCCGCAAACTTATCGCGCAGACGCAATACTTGCTCTTTTTTTAGGCCGCTGAATGAGAATATGCCGTTCTGCTGAATGATAAACGAGAAATCCTGCGTCGCGCCTTTTTCCTGCAAGGTATTGACGAACAGATGACGCATGCATTGGATGCGCTCGCGCATTGCTGTCAGTTCCTATTCCTAACAGGGTACGCAACGCTCCGTTGCCGAGGATGGGCGCACCACCGCAGAACCGTGTGCGGGCGGGTTAGAATAGTTGGCACGGATGATGGGTTTTATCTGGCTAAACGCTTTGTCTGCTACATTAGCATTGGCCGCGACCAGAGTGCAGGCATCAACACGTTCGTTATACAAGCCAAAGTTCTTAGAATAGGAGCTGGAGACAGTAGCTCAGAATGGGAAGTAACGAAAATACGCAGCCCCTTAGCATCCTTTTCCAGCCCGCAAGCAAAGCTCTGATAGGTAAAATTAAACAGCGGCAGAACCCTTCTGTGCGGACAAGTCAGCCAGCGCTTGCCACTGCTGCGCCGTTGGATCGATACCGCTCTGGGTTGTGGCAACAGCCCTGGAATAACACCACGTTGCACGCCTGAACAGCTTCTTCAGGACTTTTTACCATGCCATCAAAGTCCAGCGCGTGGTTAGCGGCATCGTAGTAGTGATAATTACACACTTCTAGCCCGATAAGCCTGGAACATGTTTTTATAGTTGGGCCAGATCGGGTTACTTACCCAAATACGCTTAGCAGAGGTCTGGTTGGCGATAAACTCTGCGGCAATACGCAGGCCACCGGTGCCACCCGGCGTTTGTGCGCTACGCGCACGCTTTTCACTAATAATTGCGCTTTCTTTGACGAACAGCAGTTACTGCGTACGAAGGGCGAATTCTGGCAGGCCATCGATCCCGAGGTAGTTTTTGGTGGCTTCATTTTCCAACAAAAATTAATGGCTATTCCATGACAAAGGTTAGGCAGGAACTTTCAGGCTACCGCTAGCCATAAGCTTTGCCAACTGCTTGCGATCAAAATGCAGGTGAAATAACAGAAAAAATTGTGGCAGGAGTGATAGCCATAAATGGCGCTAATAGTCAGGCTGTAGAAAATAAAAAGACAGGGCACGAAGCCCTGTCTTTTTCATTATCAGACTGTGTAATTCAGTGGTGATAAAACGAAATTAGAACTGATAAGTCACACCAACAGCAACTTTTTCATCATCATTGATGCCGTAAGCGTTGGTATCTTTGATCAGGCTGATGTCGTATTCAGAGTATACGGAGAAGTTTTTGTTGAATGCGTAAGTTGCACCCAGGCTCACGTATTTAGTGATGTACGCGTTACGATTGTTGGTATCGTCTTTAGCTTTAGCAGAAACGTAACCCAGATACGGAGTCAGACCGAAATCGAAGTTATACTGAGCAACAGCTTCTAACATCTTGGTTTTGTATGCAAAATCAGTCCTAGATGTTCCTGTTCTGGTACTGCAAACATAGCTTGCATTACGCAGTTCAGAATAGATTGCTGCAACATAGATGTTGTTAGCATCATATTTCAGACCAGTACCCCAAGCTTCCGCTTTTTTAGCGTTACCAGTAGAGGTTGCATTTCGTTTGTTACTCCGGTTCACTGCAGCGTAGTTAGCAACGATACCAACACCTACCGGAGATACGTACTCAACAGAAGTACCCCAGCCGTCACCGTTCTGGTGAGACAATTTGCGACCATTACCTTCATTTAAGGTATGTGAGTTGTTAGCACCTTGATATTGCAAACCAAAGTTTAATCCATCAACCAGACCGAAGAAATCTTTATTACGGTAAGTCAAAACACCAGTAGAACGACCCGTCAGGAAGTTGTCAGGCTTGGACTGGTCACCGCCCCGCTCAGGCAGGACGTCAGTGTAAGCGAGAGAGTCGTATGCTATACCCGTGTTACGACCGTAGTCGATAGTACCGAAATCAGTGATTTTCAGACCAGCGAAAGCATAACGGGTTTTAACATCTTTGCCTGATTTGTCAGTACCTTCGGTATTATTAGCCGCGAATTTAGCTTCGTAACGGCCATAGCCTGTTATATCACTGTTAATCTGAGTCTCGCCTTTGAAGCCAAGACGAGCATAGGATTTATCACCATTCTCGTCTTTGTAATCAGAGAACAGATGCTTAGCGGTAACTTTACCGTACAGGTCCAGTTTGTTGCCGTCTTTGTTGTACACTTCTGCTGCGTTTACTGCGCCTGCAGTTAACAAAGCCGGGACTACTACTGCAAGAATATTGCGTTTCATCATTATTACCCTCATTGGTGTTTTAAGACACCCGCCGCTGCCATTAACAATTCTCGAAAAAAGTAATAAAACTCTTACGGAACTATCACTGGAAGTTTGGTGTCTTCCTGCTTGTCTGAACGCAGTGTTCCATTCACTCGCTCGTTAATCTACCCTAAAAATGATACTAAGTTCGTAATAGTGTAATAAAAAAATATTATGCTTCAAGTTGTAAATTTCATGGAACTTTGTAAGCCTTTTTCTAGTTATTTGTTTTACTTATGTTTAATGCGTATTTAGAAATTGGCGTTACGTGGAGTGCGTGGGAAAGGGATCACATCGCGCACATTTTGTACACCGGTAACATAGGCGATCAGACGTTCAAATCCAAGCCCAAAACCAGAGTGCGGAATGGTGCCGTAGCGACGCAGATCGCGATACCACCAGTAATCTTCTTTATTAAGTCCCATCTCTTCCAGACGGCTGTCCAACTGTGCCAGGCGCTCTTCACGCTGAGAACCACCAATGATTTCGCCGATGCCCGGTGCCAATACGTCCATGGCCGCGACGGTTTTACCGTCTTCATTCATACGCATATAGAACGCTTTGATGTCTTTCGGGTAGTTTTTCACCACCACCGGCTCTTTAAAATGCTGCTCTGCCAGATATCGCTCATGCTCTGAAGCAAGATCAACGCCCCAGAACACCGGATTTTCAAAGATATGTCGGCAATTCAGTAAGATCTCGATAGCCTCGGTATAATCCACCTGGGCAAAATCTGCACTGACAAAGTTTTTCAGACGACTGATGGCTTCTTTATCGACACGCTCAGCAAAAAACGCCATATCATCAGCGCGCTCTTCTAGCACAGCTTTGAATACGTATTTCAACAGGCTTTCTGCCAGCGCTGCGACATCGTCCAGAGTGGCAAAGGCTACTTCCGGCTCGATCATCCAGAATTCTGCCAGATGGCGGCTGGTGTTAGAGTTTTCGGCTCGGAAAGTGGGGGCAAAGGTGTACACATTGGAGAGCGCACAGGCGTAGCTTTCACCGTTCAATTGACCTGAAACGGTTAAGAAAGCCTCTTTGCCAAAGAAATCTTCACTGAAATCCACTTTACCCGCATCGGTACGCGGCAGGTTTTCCAGATCTAGCGTGGAAACGCGGAACATTTCACCGGCACCTTCGGTATCCGACGCCGTGATAAGCGGCGTAGAGACCCAGAAATAACCTTTCTCATGGAAGAAGCGGTGAATGACCTGGGCCAGTGTATGACGCACGCGTGCTACGGCACCGATCAGGTTAGTGCGCGGGCGCAGGTGCGCGATTTCACGCAGGTACTCAATACTGTGACGTTTTGCAGCCATCGGATAGGTATCCGGATCGTCCACCCAGCCTACCACTTTAACGGCGGTAGCTTGAATTTCGAACGACTGACCTTCACACGGCGATATAACCACGGTACCCGTGACGATCACAGAGCAGCCAGTGGTCAATTTCAGAACGTCATTCTGGTAATTGTGAAGATTATTATTTGCGACCGCCTGTAACGGATTAAAGCAGGAACCGTCATAGACGGCGATAAAGGAGATACCGGCTTTAGAATCTCTCCGGGTACGTACCCAGCCGCGCACGGTGACTTCACTGTCAACAATGACACGGCCTTGCAATACGTCAACTACAGGCACTACGCTCATAAAATTCTCTCTTCTCAATGAATAATATTTAACGGGTCAACCCCTAAGTAAGGGTGATTTGCTATGTTACTTACCGTCTGGTAGGACACAAGTAAAAATCACCGGAATGCGTTAAGTTTTGCGCATTTCGGTAACGTTTGGTTAAATACTGAGCAGTCGAGCAGACTAACTGGCTTTTCTGATAAGAGGCAGATCGAAGGCTTTGCGTAGTGCGGAAATAAATGCGGCGTCATGGCAGATGGTTTTGCCGGGGCTGTCGGATAGTTTCGCCACCGGGCGATCGTTGCACTCCACCAGCTTGATAACGATATTCAGCGGTGTGACGCCTGGAATATCGCAGGTCAATCGCGTGCCGATGCCAAACACCAGATTGATTCGCTGAGAAAAATGGCGATAGAGTGTAAGCGCTTTTTCCAGATGCAAGTTATCGGAGAACACCAGCGTCTTGCTCATGGGGTCAATATCTAAGCGTTGATAATGTGAGATGGCCTTTTCGCCCCAATCGATCGGATCCCCGGAATCATGACGAAGACCCTGATAGGCATTAGCAAAATCGAGATCGAAATCGCGCAGGAACGCATCCATGGTAATGCAATCTGTTAGCGCGATACCGAGCTGATTGGGGTATTCCATCAACCAAGCGTGCAGGGCGGCACGTTGGCTATTAGCCAATGTTGCGCCGAGTTGCTGGTGCGCTTGGAACCATTCATGCGCCTGCGTTCCCACTGGTGTTAGCCCCAAACGGCGCGCCAGATCGTAGTTGCTGGTACCAATCAAATAAGAGAACTCTTGCTGTAATACGCTTACGATCTCGTGTTGCACGTCGCGGGAGAAACGGCGCCGAGTGCCAAAATCCATCAGTTTAAAATGGCCCAGGTCGATACCATGACTACGTCCACGGAACTGCGTCAGCGTGCGGCGCAACTGCGCCACGGCGTGCGCGGCGCTAACGTCCTGTGTGCGCGAACGGTGTACTACTTCGCTGATCACCGCCAGCAAGGGGACTTCCCATAAAATCACTTCGCGCCATGGGCCGCGAATGCGAATATCCAGCTTACCGTGATGGTTTCTTACGGTAACCTGCTGCGGGTTAAAGCGGAAATGGCGTAGCCACTGTAAATAATCTGCGCTAAAAAAAGGCAGCGTAGAGAGGTAAGTGAACTCGTCGTCGCTGAGTAACAGTTGGCTCATCAGCGCAATCTGCGTGGTGATAGCCTCTGTATAACTTCCTAACAGATCATCGCCGCGGCAGCGGAATTCCGCTGTAACGTTCACATCATAATAATGATGAAACACCGCTTGCTGCATATGAAGTTTGTACGCATCCGTATCCAGCAATGAGTTCAAAATCGGGGAAGGGTGTAAAGTCATAATGCGTTACAGCATCCTCGTCAGACGCGTTTCCACTATCAAAATCATCAGCAACGTTCGGTGGGTATACCTTGATTCACGCTGCATTATCACTATCACCAGATAACATCATAATTCGACTAGAGAAGAGAGGGCCATTCGTGCTTTGACATGGTTATTATTCTCATTACTTAGTCGTGGCAACATCGTTGTAACAGGCATAAACTGAACTGTCAAAGCAAAGAGTGAGGTATAAATATTCTATGAATCAACAGCCGAAAGTAAAATACCGTCATGATTGCCATGCGCTGGACTTATACCATCAGCTATATCGCGCTTAATTTTATTCTGGATGCATAGAAAACGCACGTCACGGCAGTGTGAGCCAGGTAGTTCGTCAGGGAGAGGCGGGGTGCCGTTAAACTGGACGGTGAAGGGCTGACGCTGTTAAGCATGACAGCGGATGATCAAATCTGGCAGTACTATCAGGTTGAGGATGATGGCTTGGTGTTAACGCATCTGCCCGCTGCTTTCACACTCAGAATCGTTACAGAGATCAATCCTTCCGCCAACAGCGCGCTGGAGGGGTTATACCAATTTGCTATTCTTATTTACTCTCCAACGGAAATCGCATCGCACAGGGTACCCCTGGATGATGACCGACACTGGGTTGAGTGGCAGGATCCTTTCCCGAAGCCTTGCTATCTGTTCGCGCTGGTGGCGGGGACTTCGATGTGCTCAGCGACAGCTTTACCACCAGTTCCGGGCGCGATGGGATGAAACCCGTTTCGGTCTGGAGTATGATCTCGACATCTATATGATCGTCGCGGTGGACTTCTTTAGTATGAGCGCGATGGAAAATAAAGAGCTCAACGTCTTTAACACCAAATACGTGCTTGCCAAGGCAGAAATCGCTACCGATAAAGATTATCTGAATATTGAAGCGGTGATCGGCCATGAATATTTTCATAACTGGACGGGTAACCGCATTACCTGCCGTGATTGGTTCCAGCTCAGTTTAAAAGAAGAGCTGACGGTGTTCAGCGATCAAGAGTTCAGTTCCGATCTGGGATCGCGCCCGGTAAACCGCATCGATAACGTGCGCGTGATGCGCGGTGCGCAGTTTGCCGAAGATGCCAGATCCGATGTCGCACCCGATCCGCCTAGATTAAGTCATCAAAATGAATAACTCTACACCTTGACTGTATACGAGAAGGTTTATGAAGTGATCCGTATCCTGCATACGCTGTTGTGTGAGGATAAATTTCAGCGGGCATGCGACTTTATGTGGAGCATCATGACCGAAGTGCGGCCACATGTGATGATTTTGTGCAGGCGATGGAAGATATGACTTTGGAGTGGATCTGACGCAGTTCCTCCATTGGTACAGCCAGTCAGGTACACTAGTGGTGACAGTGCGCGATGATTATAATACTGCAACGCAGCAATATCTGCTGTCGGTCAACCAAAAACGCCTGTGGGCGCGGATGTTCAGGAAAAACGCCCGTTGCATATTCCGCTAGATATTGAACTGTACAATCAGGAGAGTAACGTGATTCCATTGCAATATAATGGTCAGACGATCGATTCGGTACTAAACCTGGCCGAAGCAGAGCAGACGTTTTTGTTTGATAATGTGCCAAGTCAGCCGATCCCCCCCTTTATTAAGGGAGTTCTCTGCGCCAGTTAAACTCAACTATGCCTGGAACGATGCGCAACTAACCTTCCTGATGCGTCACGCACGCAATGATTTCTCACGCTGGGATGCGGCGTAAGGCCTGCTGGCGAACCATATTCGTCTCAACGTAGCGCGCTATCAGCAACATCAATCGCTCTCGTTGCCACTGCAACTGGCCAATACGTTTCGTAGGGTATTGTTGGATCCTGCGCTTGGATCCCATGTTGGCAACACAAATTCTGACACTGCCCAGTGAAAGCGAAATCGCGGAGCTGTTTGAGATTATCGACCCGCTAGCCATTGCGGCAGTACGTGAAGCGATGGTTCGCACATTGGCGACAGAGCTGGCCGATGAGTGGCTCGCGATGTATCGCGTTAACACCACCGCAGAGTACCGTATCGAACATGCTGATATTGCTCGCGCGCTGCGCAACACCTGCCTCTATTATCTGGCGTTTGGTGAAGCGGAGCAGGCTGATGTGCTGATAAGCGTGCAGTTATCAGGAGACGGATAACATAACAGATGCGTTGGCGGCGCTCTCCAGCGCAGTCAGGGCGCCACTTCCGGTGCGCGATAGGTTGATGGCGCAGTTTGACGATCGCTGGCACACAGATGGTCTGGTGATGGATAAGTGGTTCACCTTGCAAGCTACCAGTCCGATTATGTTCATTCAGTCTTAATAACCAATCGACTGCGTGCGCTGGTCGGGCGTTTGCCCACTGCCAATCCAGCCGCGTTCCATGCCGCGGATGGAGAGGGCTACCGCTTCCTGACTGATATCCTCAGTGATCTCAATGCCTGCAATCCGCAGGTCGCTGCTTGGTTGATTGAGCCGCTTATTCAGTTGAAGCGCTATGATGAATCGCGTTAGGCGTTAATGCGTCAGTCGCTGGAGCAATTGAAAAGATAGATAATCTCTCAGACGATCTGTTTGAAAAATCAGTAAAGCGTTGAAAGGCTAATCCTCCTCAAGGTTCCCGCGTTAGGCGGGAACCTATTTTCTGTGATAAGTGTTTACTTTCCCAAGCGATCTCATTACCATTTCCCGCAGTGCGTCAGGAAGTCACCCGCTTTATTGTTATTTTTCATGCATGATTTTTTTGGATCTCAGGAGACACTATGTTCTATCCCGTAATCAAGAAGGCACTTTTCCAGCTCGATCCAGAACGGGCTCACGAATTTACCTTCAAGAAGTTACGGCGTATTATCTAATACATCGTTTGAATTTCTTATTCGCCAATCCGTTCCTACTAAACCTCTTACCTGCATGGCCTTTCTTTTAAAAATCCACTCGGTTTATAGCCGCTGGACTGGATAAAGATGGCGATTGTATTGATGCGCTGGGCACAATGGACTTTGGTCATATTGAAGTCGGTACGGTAACACCGCGTCCGCAGCCTGGTAATGATAAACCGCGTCTGTTTCGCGTCGTAGAAACGGAAGGATTAATTAATCGCATGGAGTTTAATAACCATGCGTGGATAACCTTGATCGAGAACGTAAAAAATCTCGTTTTGGCGGTGTGCTGGGAATTAATATCGGCAAAAATAAAGATGCTCCAGTAGAGCAGGGCAAAGATGACTATTTGATCTGCATGGACAAGGTCTATGCACACGCTGGATATGTTTCGATCAATATCTCTTCACCGAAGAGACCGGGATTACGTTCTTTGCAATACGGCGAAGCGTTGGACGATCTGTTGCAGGCGATTAAAATAAACAAGAAGCATTCTATAAACAACATCATAAATATGTGCCAATCGCGGTGAAGATCGCGCTGGATATTTCTGAGGAAGAATTGATCCAAATCGCTGATAGCTTGGTGCATCATAACATTGATGGGGTGATTGCCACCAATACCACACTGAATCGTGATTTGATTCAGGGATTAAATCATTGTGGCAAACCGGTGGGTTAAGCGGACCTCCGTTACAGCAGTGCAGCACCGAAGTTATTCGTCGTCTTTCGCAAGAATTAAACAGCCGTTTGCCGATTGCCGATTATTGGTGTTGGCGGGGCTGATTCACTGATGGCCGTACGGGAAAATGGCCGCGAGTGCATTACTGGTTACAGATATATTCTGGCTTTATTTTTATGGACCGCGCCTGATTAAAGATATCACTACCCATATTTAACCTTTTCATCACATCATTTCTCGTTAGGGGTTTATTTTTCCCCCAGCTAGTCTATATTTTACTCGTTTATGCAATTAACCTTTTTTACAAAAATGTAACTGACATAGCCTCATCGATCGTATGAAGGATATTAACCGTTTTCTTTGTCAAAGATGGCAAAGGTATGTGGTGTGCAGACGCAATGGCATCGATGAATAGCTCAGAGGGGGAAGGTGGATAATATGAAATTAAAACCTGACGACAATTAGCGCTGGTATTTTGATGCGAACACTATCATATGATGTTGGATTTAGCCAACAGCATGGTATTTTGTTCGCATTTTTCGGCCAAAATGCTTATTATGCCAGATGCGTTTGCTCCCGTATCATTTTGTGTTGATGCCGCATTGTTTTTCAGGTCGTGTATTCAATGAGTTGATACAGCATTAGGTGCTAAAAGTGCGTTTAGTAGCGATTGAAGGCGGGATCGTCGCATTGGCGCTCGCCTCGGGCATAGCGGCGCGATTACCTATGCGCTGCAATCGCTGACGCAGGTGGGTAACAATATTGTCAGCACAAGTCAATTATACGCTGGCACCTATAACCTGTTTGCGCATAGCTTGTTGCATCAGGAGGCGATTGAAGTGCGTATGTTTTCTGGCAAGGATTGCGCTGCGCTCGATGGATTGATCGACGAGCGTACCAAGGCGGTATTTTGTGAATCCATCGGAAATCCGGCGGGCAATGTGGTCAATATCGCACAGATTGCTGCCATCGTCCATCACCACGGCGTGCCGGTGATTGTTTATTATCACACTGATATAGGCTACGTTATCGGAGGTGATATGCTTACCTCAACAATACGACAGGTGAGTAAATGGCAAAACATTTCACGGCAGAACTTAAGCTCGAAGCAGCAAAGCTGGTTGTCGA
>JBPETC010000013.1:0-28679 GCA_051710325.1 Symbiopectobacterium sp. | reverse complement strand
TTATCAGGGAGCTTTATGCATCCCGTATTGGGCACTATAATACCGGAAGTCTGCGATGATCCACATGTCACCTGCCGATTCCTTCACCGAGCTCAAGTAGTTGGGATGCGTTCGTTATATTCTTCATGGCAGAACGCGATAGTGTTGTCGTCGCTAGGGCGATAAATCGGGTGACCCAGCCAGCGTTTTTCTTGCAGAATGGTCTGCGTTTCGCCGGTTTTCAGATCAATACGGATCAGGCGGAAGTACGGATTGGTAAAATAGAACTCCTGGAATTTTTCCAGTCGATCAGCGCTTTCCAGTCTTCTTTCTTGATCTCGATCCACACCATCTTGGTTGTGCAATCGGAGTTGGCAACCCAGGTACCGCAACCTACCTACTCATCCGGTACTTGATAAATCGTGATTTCTTTCAGAGTGTTCAGATCAACGCGCATCAGGTTGCGAGTGTTCTTCGCATAGTACAGAGCATCATCTTTAGAAGACATGAAACCATCGAAGGTGTTGTCGCCTTTGCCTTCCGTCAGCAGTGTCGCTTCCTGCGTGTTTAGATCCAGCAGGTAGTAGTTCCAATGCGCCGACGAACAACAGTTCGCTTCCATCATTGGAGAAGCACTTCTGGTAGAAATAGTTGTGATGGCAAATAAACATCAAGAGGTGTTAAACGCACACACTTAGGTGTCGGTTGCTGCGTCTTGGTAGGTATGAAACGAGAGGGGAATCTTTTTGCCTTTGGCCATCGTAATTACTTAGAATACATCGAAAAGAATACGGCTAGTACCAGAAGATGACACAAATCTTGCGACTCATCGCCACCCTGATGCGATAGATCTATAATACCAGCATTATAGAAATAATATTTCATTTTTCAGTAATTACTGTTTTATTTTATGAAACATTCTTCTTATCATATTTTTAATCCACTGTTTCCTAGTAAAAGGAATTTATACTATCAAGACAGTGGTATATGGGATACCACGCTATTGCGGACAGGGAGTCCGTAATGGACTCCCTGTTGTAGAATGGTTTGTTTTATGGAAGTTTTATTTCAGATAAGCACCGCTACGCAGCGCTTCAATGCGCTTATCCAACGGCGGATGCGACATAAATAACTCACTGAAAGATTTTGATTTACCGTTGATACAAAACGCCATCATGCTGCCTTCTTCCTGCGGTTCGTAGCTTGTTTTCAAACGCTGCAACGCGGAAATCATCTTCTCACGGCCCACAAGTTTTGCCGATCCGGCATCCGCATGGAACTCGCGATAGCGCGAGAACCACATGGTGATGATGCTCGCCAAAATACCAAACACTAATTCCATAACCGTTGCCACGGCAAAATAGACCAGCTGGTTACCGTTACTGCTTTCACCGTCGTCGCGGTTGCTAGAAAGGAAACCGGATGCTACCTGCGCGATCAGGCGCGAGATAAATACAACAAAGGTGTTTAATATGCCTTGAATCAACGTCATGGTAACCATATCACCGTTCGCCACGTGGCTGATTTCGTGGGCAATGACAGCCTCTGCTTCATCATGGCTCATGTTTTGTAGCAAACCGGTGCTTACTGCCACCAGAGACGCATCACGTCGTGCTCCCGTCGCGAAGGCATTGATATCGGGCGCGTGATAAATAGCGACCTGCGGCATCGCAATGCCAGCCTGCTGCGATTGTACCCGCGCAGTTTCAAGCAACCAACGCTCGGTTTCATTACGCGGTTGTTCGATCACTTCACCGCCCACCGAGCGTAGCGCCATCCATTTGGACATCAGCAGTGAAATGAATGCACCACCAAAGCCAAACAGGCCAGCCATGATCATAAGCCCCTGGACACTGCTGGATCGAATTCCCGTCAGGCTGAGAACCAGCCCGAATACCAACATCACCGCCAGGTTGGTGATCAGGAAAAGCGCAATACGCATCATAACAGTCTGATTTCCTCTCTAAAGTGATTAATATCGTTCACAACACAATGTGTATGGGTTACCACGCCGTTTTCAAGTATTCTTAATCTTTCTATCGATAAAACAACATAACTTTACATTTTGTAATAACTTGACCCGCCGCAACACGCCGCATACTTGTTTGTGCCTGTCATCGCACCGCAATCATACCAGCGAAACCGCACCAAAAAATCTATGGTTACCCCATTTTTGCAACACTGATTTTTGATTGATGATGGATTTGCTTAAATCTATCTGGCGTCTCTATTGTGGGCAAGAATACCCGCGCCGCGATGAGTTACGTGCCTGATGAACCTAAAAAGCCTCTCGGCTTCGGTGAGTCGTTTTTATGTCAGATTTCTCATCAGGCCGATATGCCGTTCATGTCATCAATAATTAGTTTTCGCAAAACCAGATGGGTAACTAATGTTTAACTACTCAATAATCATCTAGCAATTCAGGTCTGCATACGTCAGACTTGATAATCACTGTGATTAACCATGATTACCCATGCTATTCAAGCTAGTTTATTCGCCAGAGCGCAGGAAACAATATTTGACACTGCACTTCAGAAATTCGTTTTTCTACAGCAAACTGGATATAAAAACAGCATCCAGTCATTTGTTGGCGAATATGATGCGCGGAGTAAATCTTCGGCCAACGTAGGACCTTGGAAAGGGAAAAATAAGCGCAAAAAGCGCTAACACAGCGTTACGCATTTATCCGGTTAAAAATGCGTATTTATCTTAACAAAGTGGTTAGACCTGTGCTGTAAAAACATGCAACCATCAGCCAGAGATAAATCGAGGTTTGATTTTAATTAACATACTAATTTATATCAATTAAATTGAAAATTAAAGAATAACATCAACTCAATAAAAACTTGCGCCAATTCTCCGTTTTCCACCATTTTTCTAAAGCTAATTCATATGGTTATTCATATGAAGTAGTGGATAACTCCTACAAGCCGCATGCCTGCTGCTTTAGTGAAATATCTTATCGTTATGGGGTTGGGGGAAATCAGGATTTTTAGCGTTTTTGCAAAGATTTCACTTATGCATGGCTTTTTAACGTTTCGCACAAAAAAAGCCGCTTGGTAACGGAAGTGGAACTTTCACCAGCAAAGGGAAGCTAAAGTTACCACTGCCAACACGGATCTTATGGTCACTCTGCATAACACCATAAGATCACAGTATTGGTGAGCAGAAATCATTCAATGAATTGTGACTGTGTAAGTAACCTTTATTGCTTCCTCTACAACAGAATAAGTGTACGACTGCTTTATAATGTTACACTGTGTTCCAGTTCCATATCCTATATAATCTCCTGCTCGAATCTATATTTCGTTCCATAGATAATTTCCACGTTTCTCCGGTACCTGCTGCTTCTACTGATCGGATACAAAATAGTGACCGATAGCTCTGCTCTGCAGATTGTTAACCAGATAGCCGCCCAAATAGAATCACACTGGTTGACGTAGCATTCAGATCGCGGCGCACAGTCATTTCGGACACGCCCAACAATTCTGCCGCTTGTTTCAAATGCAGCCGATCGCCATTGCACTGAGTCAGTTTGTTAATCAGTGCTGCGCGCCGTGTTTCCATCGTGTGGTGATCCTCAGAATTGGGTCGCAAAGAGAACTCTAGTCGGTAAGAGAGGGCTTATCATTTTTGAACCTAAAAAGGCGGGAATAACGGACCCCTCAAGTAAGGGGATTTCGCATTCAGACGCTCTGCACGCGAAAAAGTTCTACTTTATTTAAAGAAAATGACAATTGTTTTCAACCCGCTTAAAATGGCTGTTCAGGTCAGATAATGACAATCAGCGAACCGGCTAATGTTAGTAAGCGGTATCACTGATGATATCCATAGCGGGCGCACAGGTACACGCGCCCCATAATAGCGCCAAACAACAGCGCCCGATTCATGCGCAGCACATAGGCACCAAACAGGAAGCAGATAACCATCGGAATCAGGTTGGTCCCCAGCCCGGCAAACAACATTTGTGCGCCCGCGAAACAAAAACTGGTGTCGATGGTGCTGCCAGCGCTCAGGCCAACGCCCCGCCATAAACACCATTAAATAAAACTCTTTTACCATATTCAGAACACCCTGCAGGGATATACCCAAAGGTTGGGTGGTTGGCGCGTAGGAAGAGTAGCATGATCCCGGCAAACAGCAACCTAGCTGCACTACCAATGGTAAAATTGAAGTTACAGAACTGGAAAGTGATAAGCCAAACCACGATGACGATGATAAAGAAAGAAGGCGCAGAACGCAAGCAGATCGGCAACCTGACTGTGGATGGAAATAAACCAGATGCGATCGGCGATGCTTTCACCCGTCCGGCATCGCCGCTCATTTGTAGCACATCCCCTTTGTTCAGTACCATAGCGTCATCAATGGGCATTTCGATCTGGTTGCGTACGATGCGGTTTAAAAAGCAGCCGTGGTCGGTCAGTTTTAGCTGACTAAGGCGTTTGCCGACGCCGTTGTTGTTTTTGACCACTATCTCTTCGGTGACGATGCGCATATCGAGCAGGTCGCGATCGAACACTTCATTGCCATCACGGAAATTGGAATTGAGGCGAGCATAGGCATCCGGGTAGCCACCAGTACAATTTCATCACCCAGTTGCAAGGTGGCATCCTCATCGGGCGTGTCGAAAATGCCGTTACGGGGCAGACGCTCAATGGAACAGTCGGTTTTCCGGCAAATGCCTAGCTCGCGCAGATTTTTCCGTCAGTTCAGGCAACTAGCTCCGGTCCGACGCGGTAAGCACGGATAATGGGGAGATATACTTTACGTTGGCTGTCAGGGTCGACACCACGTTCACGCGCGATTTGTTGCGCGCTGGTCAGCAGATCCTGATGTTGCAATTTCAACAGATAGCGCGCGAAAAAATCAGGCTGACCAGACCCGATCAGATAGGTAAGCTCATAGCCAAGCCTCAGGTAATCCAACTCGATACTGAGCTGTGGTAGAGACTGTTAGCATTGCGCAGGGCATCTTCTGCTCTGACCAGAACGGACGTCGACGTCATTGCCCCGCCAGCATGCCTGCCGTCAGGACAATATCCCAGCCGAAGAGCTTACCAACAGCAGTGCCAGTACCAGCGCTGAGTTGACCAACACTAAGGCCAGGGCGAAATGGTTTTTACAGTCACAAAAATGGAGAAAAAATTAGAGCCCGCTTCGATACCGACGCAAAAAATAAACAGCATAAAACAAAGATTCAGCGCATCGGTATTTATGGAAAAATGTTGCTGCCCTAATAATAACGACACCACTAAAACATCAATGGAATTATCCAGTTGAACGCTGCCTAGCCGTATTTTCCCCAGGCACAGCCCAATGAGAGCACCATAAATAACAGTAATATGTAATTCTCGTTTAACAATTCAGCGACGTTTATATTTATAGCATGTAACGTGTTGTTTACTAGTAAGTTATTTATTTTAATGAAAATAATGGATAAAATTATTGCCATTCACTCAGAATATTCACTGTATGTAGGGCAATGGCGGAACAGGGCGTGAAGAATTCGCCAGGGAAGGCGCGTGATTCGGCACAGGTGCCATCCGTTTCCTGAAAATAAATTGCCTGAAGCGTAGCAAGAGTGCTGCCATTTTAGTTTGGTGTTTGTGTTACGGCCAACCTTTTATATTTTATAAAAAATGATGCCGCCTTGCTTGTTGTTATATCAGAGATATCTCGATGTTGTTCTGATTAAATACACCTCACTCGACCTCGTCTTGTGACGTCGGCGTGAGGCAAAGAAAGGCAATACGGGAAGCAATAAGGAGTGGATGGGTGCAACCTGATCTTTTTGTTTGTTTACCGTGGTATTTTTGAGTCAAAAATAGATGTCTTTTCCATAACGGAAACGGGATTACGGCGAGAGCCTGGAATGCTGTTGTTTTTGCTGCCCGGCATTGTAGCCAGCTGTTTATAGGTACACGGGCGTTTGCGTTACCCCTTTCTCGGCGCACTGATGGCCATGCCGCTGTGCCTGATTATCCTGCATTTTTATCGTACGACGATGAACGCATTCTGGCAGGAATTGCCCTACGTGAATATGATGAGCGCCGTGTTCTAGAGTTTGATGGGCGCGTTGGGGTTTTTGTTCATCTACGTCTCGTGCTAGCGGCATTTTCGCTGAAGATAAAAACACCAAAGGTGCAGGGCGCGCCTTTTATTAGAATGTTGTCGATGCGTTGCCGTTTTATTGAAACAGGTTCAGGTTGCTTTGGCATAGGATTCGAAATCGGTGCAACCGCCGATGTGTTTTTCGTCCAAAAAGATCTGCGTAACCGTCTCAACCGGGCTTACCCACGATTTTAGACAGGTCGTCTTTGGTATTCCCTTCTACGTGAATATCAACGTAGAGGAAACTGAAGTCGTAACGTTGTTAGGTCAGTTTTTCTGCTAGCGCTTTGGCTCGAACACAGTAAGGGCAGCCAGGACGGCCAAAAATAATAGCAAACATGTTAACTCCTTATCAAAACAAAAGGCGGTAAACTGTATTATCTTCGTCTTTCTGTAGGGGTACTATGCCTCTATCTGTGCTAAAAAAGCAGTAAATCACTTTTAAATTAATATTTAATTGCTATCAAACTGCATAACATACGCTGAGCGGCATTGGTCAGTCGCGACGGTTGGTTTATACTGCCTGTTAAGTGCCTGGCTATCCGGTCCACTAAGCAAACTACGCGATCTTCAGGACACATCATCATAAGGAAATGAAGCGTAACGCCATTATTGCTGCTGCCCAGAGTGCGTCCAGCTCGAGTTTTTACAATATAGCTCCATGATTCGCATTTTACCGATCCCACGCTGCTGCGCAAAATGTTGGCCACATTATTGTGGAGATCAGCAGTATGATTGTGGAGATCAGCAGTATGTGGCCAACACCGCCGAGTTTTTGTGTTTTGTGCCGACTTCAATCGCCACATGGACATTTTTCGCAGGCGAAAATCGGGGGATGGCGGAGAGATTGCTGTTGGGATGCGCGTACATACGGCATTGATGGGCCAGAACGCACTGATCGCGGCAGAATCGCTGGGCTGTGCGGAGTATTTATCGACGGTATTCGCAATCACATTGCGATGTCACCTCGCTGTTGACGTTGCCAAAGCAAGTCTGACCACTGTTTGACCTCTGACTGGGATACCCACATTACGATCTCAGACCTCAAACCGCGCCTGCCTGCCTCGCTGGTGATGTATTAGAATGGCTATACCGTTAGATAAAGCGGCGTTGGCACACAGTATGTCCAGCAATTGGGAGATTACTACCAGTAGCGTGGCAGTAATCCTCGTCGCGACACCTAGAGTGAGCACGTGCAGCGCACACTACAAAAGAGCTGAGGCCCTTTATTCTGGACTACTTGCATCAAGCAAAGCTGTGTAATTCGATAAACGTGGGTGAGGAACTGATGAAGATCGTCGTTTTATAACGGGATGGCAGTCTGTGCTCTTGCAAGCAGCTGCGTGAGGCTGCAGAAGCACGCAAGCACGTTGTCAATATTATTGATCCTATCTTGTGCTACATGAACATCAACTCTTCTGCACTACGGTGCACTATCGCGGCCACTAGTTGGTAAAATACAATGCGGTAATTCCTCGCATCGGCTCGCAAATTACCTTTTACGGCACCGCCGTGTTGCGACAGTTTGAAATGCTGGGAAGCTTTGCGCTGAACAAAGTGCTCTCAATCACTCGCGCACGGGACAAGTTGTATTCGCTGCAACTGCTGGCGCGCGAGAATATCGATCTACCGATCACCGGTTTTGTGCATTCACCGGACGATACCAGCGATCTGATCGATATGTATGGTAGGCGGCGCACCGCTGGTGGTTAAACTAGTGGAAGGCACTCAGGGGATAGGAGTGGTTTGTTGGCGGAAACGCGTCAGGCGGCCGAAAGCGTGATTGATGCGTTTTCGCGGCCTGAATGCGCACATTCTGGTTCAGAAGTATGTACGCGAGGCGTACAGGGTAGGGACATCCGCTGTCTGGTGATTGGCGATAAAGCGGTCGCAGCAATCGAACTTCAGACCAAAGAAGGAGATTTCCGTTCCAATTTGCACCGTGGCGGCACAGCGCTCCCGGCGGTCATTATCTCAGAACGTGAGCGTGCCGTTGCGGTGAAAGCGACGCAAACGCTGGGATTGATTGAGCGTAGTGGGTGTGGATATTTTGCGAGCCACGCGTGGACTGCTGGTGATGGAGGTAAATGCTTCTCCCGGTCTGGAAGGGATAGAGCGCACCACCCAACTGGATATCGTCAACATCATGATGGCGTTCATTGAGCAGCCCGCACGAAACGACGTATCGCCAGAAAGATAGGTAATCCTGCTTTTCTATTGATATCGTGTACAAATTTTACGTAACCTAGTAAGGTTTTACGTTACAGGCGCAAATGAGGCAAATTATGATGGATTCACTCATCGTTCCGGATCTGAATATGCTGCGGCGGTTAGTTGGATCAACTCAATATTCTCTTCATTTTGAATGTGACTCCTGTCAGGCGTTGCATTTGCCACATATGCAGAATTTCGATGGCATTTTCGATGATGCTAAGGTCCATCTGATGGACGGCGTTGTTTTATTTTCTGAGCTGGCCAAGACAAAGCCCAGCGCCTTGATTTCGCTGGCAGGCAACTTGAGCCAAATCAATGCCAGCTCCTTGACGGTAAAAGCCTTTCTTGATGTACAAGACGATAATCTGCCAAAGCTTATCGTCTGTCAGACACTCGACGTGGCGGCAGGCGTGATCATTGAGCAGTTCCGTCACTTTATGCAGCAGTCAGAAAAGCAGATCTCCATGGTTATTCTGGAAGCCTGTGCTAACAATATGCTGTTTTTGGTGAAGAAAAATCTCTCCTGTGTGCGCACTCTGTCACACAGTCTACATTGATTCTGTTGATGCCTGGCTATCAGCAATCATTTTTTCTTATTTTCCCGTTGTCTTTGGTTTATTCTGCAAAAAATCTTTTTTCAATATATTCCATGCGCCAAGAGTAAAGACTTCCAGTTCACTGCGCTAACTCCTGCATAATTAATCGATAAAAGCCGTTTTTACGTTGCACATATAGTACCGCGAACACGAGGCGGTTATGCTAACTTCCTGCGACCGTCAGGCGATGACAATGCATTTATATCTGTGTGTACTATGATTATTTTAGTGCATAGCCATTCAATATCCCTGCCCATCGGTGCGATAAATTCAGGTATGTGTCCAGTATCGTCCTGATACGGATTTTATTTCATGATTCACCCCTGGTATGGAGGAAGGAACGGATGTTCACCCAACGTAAAACATGGCTCTCGAGTATTATTGCCGGCTTGATGATGGCCGTGTCCGTCACTGCATCTGCGGAAGAAAAAACGCTGCATGTATATAACTGGTCAGATTACATTGGGCCGGACACCCTGAGCAATTTCCAGAAAGAAACTGGCATCAAAGTCGTTTATGACATCTTTGACTCCAACGAAGCGTTGGAAGGTAAACTGATGGTGGGCAGCACCGGTTTTGATCTGGTCGTGCCTTCTGCCAGCTTTCTTGAGCGCCAGCTTGCTGCCGGTGTTTTCCAATCGCTGGATAAAAACAAGCTGCCTAACTACAAAAACCTCGATCCTGAGCTGATTAAGCTGATTGCTCAGCATGATCCTGACAACAAATACGCGATTCCCTATCTGTGGGCGACCACGGGCATCGGCTTTAACATTGATAAAGTTAAAGCAACGCTAGGTGCAGATGTGTCAATCGACAGTTTGGATCTGGTATTGAAGCCAGAAAATCTAGAAAAACTGAAAAGCTGCGGCATTGCTTTCCTGGATGCGCCAGAAGAGATTTTCGCCATCGTGCTAAATTATCAGGGTAAAGATCCTAACAGCACCAAGGCCGATGATTACAGCAAAGGCGCTACTGACTTGCTGCTGAAATTGCGCCCGAGCATCCGTTATTTTCACTCCTCGCAGTACATCAACGATCTGGCTAACGGCGACATTTGTGTGGCTATCGGTTGGGCGGGAGACGTGAAACAGGCGGCTAACCGTGCCAAGGAAGCGAAGAACGGTGTGAACATCGGCTACAGCATTCCGAAGCAAGGGGCTCTGGCATTCTTTGACGTGCTCGCGATGCCAGCCGATGCCAAAAACAAAGAAGAAGCTTACCAGTTCCTTAACTACCTGATGAAACCGGAAGTGATTGCGAATATCAGTAATTACGTCTTCTACGCCAACGGTAACAACGCTTCCGTTCCGCTGGTTGATGAAGCGGTGCGTAACGATCCTGGCATCTTCCCGCCGGATGACGTGCGTGCCAAGTTGTTTACACTCAAAGTGCAATCACCACAGATTGACCGCGCGCGTACACGTGCCTGGACCAAAGTAAAAAGTGGCAATTAACTATTTTTTACGTTGAGATTATGTAATAATTCACTGGAGCCTAATCCCCTGCCTGTTTGTTCTGTATGTGGTGTATAACGCGCGGAGAGAGGAATTATCGCAGATTCTTCTCCACCGTGGTTTATTCGTTTGTTCTGCTTTTGCCGGAGAACAATGTTAAGTGAATTATGCAATTTCTCGTCCCCAGCCTAAAACGCAAAAGGCGATAACACCATTGTTGGAAGTGCGCAATTTGACCAAATTCTTTGATGGTCAGGCGGCGGTGGATGATGTGAGTCTGACTATCTACAAAGGTGAGATTTTCGCACTGCTAGGGGCTTCCGGCTGCGGTAAATCCACCTTATTGCGCATGTTGGCCGGTTTTGAACATCTAACTCATGGGCAGATTGTGCTGGATGGACAGGATCTGTCGCTGGTGCCACCCTATCAGCGCCCCATCAATATGATGTTTCAGTCCTGTGCCTTGTTTCCGCATATGACGGTTGAGAAGAATATCGCGTTCGGTTTGAAGCAGGACAAGCTGTTCCGTGCTGAAATTAAAGACCGGGTTGAAGAAATGCTGACGCTGGTACATATGCAGGAGTTTGCTGGACGTAAACCGCATCAGCTATCCGGTGGTCAGCGTCAGCGCGTGGCACTGGCGCGCAGTTTGGCAAAACGCCCGAAACTGCTGTTGTTGGATGAACCGATGGGCGCACTGGACAAAAAGCTGCGTGACCATATGCAGCTGGAAGTGGTGGATATTCTTGAGCGTGTCGGCGTGACTTGTGTGATGGTAACCCACGATCAGGAAGAGGCCATGACCATGGCTGGGCGCATCGCCATTATGAATCGCGGTAAGTTTGTGCAAATCGGCGAGCCGGAAGAAATTTACGAACATCCGACCACCCGTTTCAGCGCTGAATTTATAGGGTCGGTCAATATGTTTGAAGGGTTGCTGAAAGAACGTCAGGACTATGCATTAATTATTCAGAGTTTGGGTCTACTTCATCCGCTGAAAGTGAATCCCGATGTTTCCGTGGTATATGGCGTACCTGTGCATGTCGCATTACGCCCAGAAAAAATCATGCTGTGTGAAGAGGTGCCCGAAGACGACTGTAACTTTGCTGTCGGTGAAGTGGTGCATATTACTTATTTGGGTGATCTGTCGATTTACCACGTGCGTCTCAACAGTGGGCAGATTATCCGCGTCCAGTTGCAAAATGCTTACCGCTATCGCAAAGGCGCACCCACCTGGGGTGACGAAGTACACTTGTGTTGGGAAGCGGATAGCTGTGTGGTGTTGACGGTGTGATAGGGCGAGATAATAACCATGTTTCCTGAACATAACTTTTCGGATGGCAAAGCGGCGGAACCACCGGATGTGCCGCGCAGTCCTTTGCACTGCTGTTTGACGCAGTGGCACCTGAAATACGGGCGCACATTGATGATTGCGCTGCCGTATATCTGGCTTATTCTGCTGTTTATGCTGCCGTTCTTGATTGTTTTCAAAATCAGTCTGGCAGAAATGGAGCGCGCGGTGCCACCCTATACCGATTTGCTCTCTTGGGCGGATGATAAGCTCGATATCACCCTCAATCTGGGTAACTATCTTCATCTGCTTGATGATCCGCTCTATTTCGAAGCCTATTTGCAGTCGCTGAAAGTCGCTGCAATATCGACGATACTGTGCCTGATCATTGGCTATCCGCTGGCGTGGGCGGTCGCATACAGCCAGCCTTCCACGCGCAACATTTTGCTGTTGTTGATTATCCTGCCTTCCTGGACCTCATTTCTTATCCGCATATATGCCTGGATGGGGATACTGAAGAACAACCGGATATTGAATAACTTCCTGCTATGGCTGGGCGTCATTGATGAGCCGCTGATCATCCTGCACACCAATCTGGCAGTATATATCGGTATCGTCTACTCCTATCTGCCGTTTATGGTATTGCTGATTTATACTGCATTGATCCGCATGGATTATTCTTTGGTTGAAGCCTCACTGGATTTGGGCGCACCTCCGTTGAAAACCTTTTTCCGCGTGATTATGCCGCTGACCAAAGGCGGTATTATAGCCGGCTCCATGCTGGTGTTTATCCCGGCGGTCGGGGAGTACGTGATACCTGAACTGTTAGGCGGCCCGGATAGCATCATGATTGGCCGTATCCTATGGCAAGAGTTCTTTAACAACCGCGACTGGCCAGTAGCGTCTGCGGTAGCGACCATTATGCTGTTGCTGCTGATTGTGCCCATCATGTGGTTCCACAAGTATCAGAACAAAAGTACGGGAAATCAAGCATGAATAATTTACCTGTGGTTCGTTCTCCGTGGCGTACCCTGATTCTGGTTATCGGCTTTACTTTTTTGTATGCGCCGATGCTGATGCTGGTGATTTACTCTTTCAACAGTTCCAAACTGGTGACGGTGTGGGCGGGGTGGTCGACAAAATGGTACAGCGCACTATTCCGTGACAGTGTCATGATGACCGCCGTGGCATTAAGCCTGACTATTGCTGCTGCCTCCGCTACTATGGCGGTAGTGCTCGGCACGCTGGCTGCGGTGGTGATGGTGCGTTTTGGAAGCTTTCGCGGCTCCAACGGCTTTGCGTTTATGCTGACAGTACCGCTGGTAATGCCTGATGTGATTACCGGCTTGTCGTTGCTGCTGCTGTTTGTTGCTTTGGGGCATGCTATCGGTTGGCCATCGGAGCGCGGTATGCTGACCATCTGGCTAGCCCATGTGACCTTCTGTACCGCCTATGTCGCCGTGGTCATCAGTGCGCGACTGCGCGAACTAGATCGTTCCATTGAGGAAGCAGCAATGGATCTGGGGGCGGCGCCGCTGAAAGTGTTTTTCATCATCACTGTCCCGATGATTGCGCCGGCGCTGGTTTCCGGCTGGATGCTTGCGTTTACGTTATCGCTGGACGATCTAGTGATCGCCAGTTTCGTTTCCGGGCCGGGGGCCACCATGCTGCCGATGCTGGTGTTCTCCAGTGTGCGAATGGGCGTTAATCCGCAAATTAACGCTCTGGCATCGTTGATATTATTGGTGGTAGGTGTGATTGGCTTGATTGCCTGGTGGTTTATGGCACGTGCGGAGAAGCAGCGCATTCGTGATATACAGCGAGCCAGATACGGTTGAGCTAAGTGCTAAGGATATAAACTGCACAGCACCACCTCTCCGGTGGCTCTGTTGTCTCTGTAAAGGAAACCGACTAACGATGCTGCAAAGCAAGAAGACACTGGTTGCACAAGGTAATTATGCCCCTGTCGCTGTGACAGTCGCTGGCATTGGTATTATCGCCACCTGTGTGCTGAGCCTTGTGATGCTGCTGTGGGATCTAGGATTAAGCAGTTTTGGTGGCTGGATTGGTAGCAGCGTAGAGTCTTGGGATTCAGCGCTGGTGTTATTGACCGCGTTGGTAATTCTTTGGTAATTCTCTGCTTTGAAGTGCGTAGCGCTGATTGCAGGGAAAACTGGGGCGTTGGGGTTACCTTATTGGTCAGGGGCTGATCTCTGGCTACATGCTGCTGGCCTCTTTTAGCGATTTTTGTCTGACATTTTCACTTTAGTGAAAAGACCAGCTGGAACGTCTGTCTTGCACCAGTTTTGCTACACGGTGCCTACCTGATGTATTAGTGCTTTTTTTTGCTTTTTGTCCCACACCATAGCCGCCGTTTTTTCAGCGAGATACCGCATAGCGCTATGTCAACGTGCCGATCGGCGCACGACGATGAGACATCGTGCCTGACAGTGCTATAACACTGCCCCGACTTACTGACTCCTCTTCTTCCACACGCTACAGCAGGCTTTTCGCAACAAGGCTAAATGGTGGTCAGTGGCAGCGTTAAACGCCCGGTGTTCGGTATTCTGCACCAAGGATGAAGATGGCAAGCACGGTCGATTTGTGTGGCTGTCCGTTTTATCTGGCATCGTTCGCGCCAGTATTTTCTGTACAAACGTCTATTGCGCGCAACAGACTGACGCCCTATCTAGGTGGCCCGACGGCGAAGGGGAAGAGGAGATTGCACTGACAGAAAACCAGATGCTGGAAGAGGCGCGTTGCCAGTGACCAGCATGTGGGATCTGTTTTGCGGTGTCAGTGGTTTTGGATTGCACTGTGCCACGTCGGACAGCCTATGACCGGTATTGAAATCAGCGCCGAGGCTATCGCCTGCGCGCAGCTCTCTACCACACACCTTGGATTACCGAAGGTGACATTTGTGGCATAAGGAGCGAACTCTGGGCGTATCTAAAAGCAGGATGGCCCATCATATATCCTCTTATACCGATGCCCGGTTACGAAGTATTCCGCATCAGTTACATATTCGCCAACGGTTGCCAATTCCAGGTTGTTCTTGATCCACTAATTGACCATCGGCGTATCGCCGAAAACGCCGTCGATGCGTCCGTTTTTCAAATCCAGCACTGCATTTTGATAGCTATCATAGGACACAGTCTGCACTTCCTGTGGTTGTCATTCATGTACTTCTTAGTGCGTGGTGCCGTTTTCCATCCCGATGCGCTTGCCTTTCATTTCATGTCGGAAAAATCACTGAATTTGCCCTTCTGTGCGATAACTACGGCAGAGTTGGCATAATAGGGCTGGTATAATGCCACTTGTTTGCTGCACGTCCATTCCGGAGATCACGATATCGTAACGACGGAATTTCAGCGCCGGGATCAGGCTGTCGAAAACCTGGTTGGTGAAGGTGCAGTTAGTTTGCATCTGTTTGCACAGGACTTTCGCCAAATCCATATCAAAGCCGACGATCTTGTTGTTAGCATCGAGGATTAAAATGGCGGATAGGTGGCGGAGGCGGCAAAACGAATAGTGTCTGCGGCGTTATCGCCGAATACCATAGCTGCCAGTAACGTGGCGATCACAAATTTTCCTGCGGGATGCTTCTCGCTCAACGGCAGTCACATTGCCATCAAGTAAATTAATATGAAAAATAAAATGATTAAAAATACATCAAAACGGCGATAAAACAGACAAAAAGCAGGCCGAAGACTGCGTATTGTCGTATAAGAGAGATCAGTTATACGGTGTTCAAACGCCAGTGCGCATCGCTTGATAAGCAGCATCAGTAATATCAGTAACCCCATTGACGTACAGGTAAATAATCTCTGCGGCACCGAACACGGCGACATCATAGGTACGGACATAGATCAGTTAGCTTATTAACCCATCACCTCCTTGGCAAGACCATCTAGACAGCGTTTGTCAAGAGAAAATGCGCAGGGGCATCAATATATGCGTACCCATCTGGATTACAAAGGTAAGATATTGGGCAAAAACCATCCTGCTCAACCGTATACAGCGTGTTACGCGGAACGCTGGAAAACGCGCTAAAAAAGATAGGGATAGATTCTGTTACGCTGTGCGTCAGATCTACCCATTTCTTGCCACGCAGGGCAGTAATTATCTCGTCTAACGTCATCCCGCTTGCTCTCCTTTTCTGTAAAATGAGACAGTGTTTATGCCAGTGTTATACAGTCTCCAACTGCGTATAGGCGGCGATCAGCCACTTGATACATTGTCCCTGGAAAGCGACCTGTAAACGGCAATGCTCACCGCTGCCTTCCAGATTGATGATGATCCCTTTGCCAAATTTGTCGTGACGCACCCACTGGCCCAGCGCATAGCCGCTATCACTTTGGCTCACTGGCGTACCAAACGCTGGTGATTGACTGGACGAGACACGCTGGCACGCAGGCGCACTTCCTCCACGCACTCGACAGGCAGTTCACCAACAAAACGCGATGGGCGATGATAGGTTTCCTTGTCGTACAACCGCCGGCTTTTGGCATAGGTCAGGGTGAGCTTCTGCATGGCGCGCGTCACGCCGACATAGGCCAGACGGCGCTCTTCCTCAAGACGCCCGCCCTCATCTAGCGACATCTGGCTCGGGAACATGCCCTCTTCCATGCCAACGATAAACACCTGATGAAACTCCAGACCTTTAGCTGAGTGCAGCGTCATCAGTTGCACCGCATCCTGATAAGTATCAGCCTGCCCTTCCCCCGCTTCCAATGCCGCGTGAGAGAGAAACGCCTGCAACGGCATCAGGTCCATATCCTCTTCCTGATAGCTGAACTGGCATGTTGCCGTCACCAGTTCTTCCAGGTTTTCTACCCGCGCTTGCCCTTTCTCACCGTTTTCCTGATCATAGATCTCATACATCTGCCACAGACCGGAATCTTTTATAGCACGGTCGGTTTGCACATGCAGCGGCAAATCGGCGGTTTCATAGGCCAGTGCTTCCACCAACTCGAGGAAGCGCTGCAACGCAGAATCGGCACGCCCTGCCAATGCTTTTTCTTGCAACAACACGTGGCTGGATTGCCACAACGTCACCTGTCGATCGCGCGCGGTTTGACGAACCACATCCAAGGTACGATCGCCGATACCGCGCGCTGGGGTATTCACCACGCGTTCGAAAGCGGCATCATCATTGCGGTTGGCAATCAGACGCAAATAGGCGAGCGCATCTTTGATTTCCTGACGTTCGAAGAAGCGAATACCGCCATAAATCCGGTACGGCATGTTCTGTTGTAGCAAGGCTTCTTCCAGCGCGCGCGACTGGGCGTTGCTGCGATAGAGGATGGCGTTTTCCTTGAGTGCACCGCCATTTTCCTGCCACACCTTGATGCGATTAACTACAAAACGGGCTTCATCCAATTCGTTAAACGCGCAGTACAGGGAGATCGGGTCCCCCTGCGCATATTTCGTCCACAAGGTTTTACCTAACCGCCCGCCATTGTGAGCAATCAATGCATTAGCCGCAGTAAGAATATTTCCGGTAGAGCGATAGTTTTGCTCCAGACGAATGGTTTCGGCTTTAGGGAAGTCATTTAAAAATAGCTGGATGTTTTCCACCTGCGCCCCACGCCAGCCATAAATTGACTGATCGTCATCACCGAAGATCATCACGCTGGCGCTGTCTCCCGCCAGCATACGGATCCAGGCGTACTGAATACGGTTGGTATCCTGAAACTCATCCACCAGAATATTGGTGAAGCGCTCGCGGTAATGACTGAGAATATGGGGTTTGTTCAGCCACAGTTCGTGAGCACACAGCAGGAGTTCGGAAAAATCGACCAGTCCGGCGCGATCGCATGCTTCCTGATATGCCTGATAGACCTTGAGCCAGGTCTGCTCAACTGGATTGCCGTAGCTTTCGATATGCTGTGGGCGTAGACCTTCGTCTTTCTTGCCGTTGATGTACCACATCGCCTGGCGCGCTGGCCACTGTTTATCATCCAGATTCAGTGCCCGAATCAGGCGCTTGAGCAGACGCAGTTGATCTTCACTGTCCAGAATCTGAAAATCCTGCGGCAAACCGGCATCAAGATGGTGCGCGCGCAGCAAGCGGTGCGTCAGACCGTGGAAAGTGCCGATCCACATGCTGCCCTGACTGGTGCCGATCAAATGCTCAATACGGTGACGCATCTCCGCCGCCGCCTTGTTGGTAAACGTCACCGCCATAATAGAATAGGGCGAACATTGCTCAACGGACGTCAACCAGGCAATACGGTGCACCAGCACCCGAGTTTTGCCGCTTCCAGCACCCGCCAGTATAAGAAGATTCCCACGCGGCGCAGCAACCACATCGCGCTGTTTATTGTTCAGGCCATCAAGAAGTTGAGAAACGTCCATCGATACAATTATCCGTTAACAGATAAGCAATAACCCCAGGGGCACTTACTTAACTAGTTATTTATACAGCTAAATTAGCAGAATTATAGCAGCCTTGTAAGCAATGCCAACCGTGAAATTTCCATATGCGGCAATAACCGCGCATCGTCAATCTTCATCAGGTTGCCTTCATGCAGGTTAATCCAGCATGCTTGCAAGCCATTACTTACCGCACCAGCCACATCGGTGGTCAAGTTGTCACCCACGTGCAGAATCTGCCCTGGAGCCACGCCCAACGCCTGTGCTGCCCGATGGTACATATCACCAAAGGGTTTGGCACGACCGTCCGGCCCAGCGCGCAAGATAAACCGAAAGTAGCGATCCAGCCCGAAGCGGCTGGGATCGGCATTGCCATTAGTGATAACCACCATAGGCCAGCGCTGGGACAAGGCGTACAACGTATCATGGGTTTCTTGCGTTGGGGTAATCTGGCTGCGCCAGTGGGCAAAGTGTGTCATCACCTGCGCTGCACCGTGGCTGGCCGTCGCCGCATCCAACCCCGCCTCCAGCAACAATTGCGCTACCGCCCGCCGATGCCACTCCGTGATATCATGGTATATCTCTGGCTCCTGCTCACACAGCGCTTTGCGAATACGCTGTAAATCGCTGGCCTGCACCGCGCTCAGCGCCGGGTGAAAGCCTTGCAGAAAGCGCACCGATTCCAGTTGGGTACGCTGAATGACTTCACGATTATCGTACAGCGTATCGTCTAAATCAAACGTCATGGCAGCTATCGGTGCCAGTGGGCGATAAAAATGCATCATGTCTTCCCTCGTTTGGCACGCGAGTGTGCGGCATCGTACACCGTCGCCAAATGCTAAAAATCCAAATGTATGTAAATTTGCGTGGTAGACGTGGTAGACGTGGTAGACGTGGTAGATGTGGTAGAAAGGGTTGGCATGCCCACAGCAGTTCCTGCACCGCGCGCAGGTCACCGCTCGATTCCAGCATACGGGTAGCAAAAGAGTGACGTAGCTTATTCGAATGGACGTGACTGTTCAGCCCCTGCTTTGATCCCCACTCAGAAAAACGCTTTTGCACGTTGCGCATCGAAATACGCTTTCCCTGGCGGGTAATGAAGATGGTATCATATTCCGGGCCAAACAGCTCACGGCGTTCCAGCCACTCACGCAGCCAGTGCACGGCGAGACGTCCCAGCGGCAGCTTTGCGCTCTTTGCTGCCCTTACCACTACCACACTTCGCCGCCGTCCAAATCGACATAACGACACTCCATACCAACCAGTTCTGCCAAACGTAAGCCCGCGCCGTATATCACTTCCAAAAATAGCGCGATCGCGTACCGCAAGCGGATCGTTGAGATCGATCTCTAACAGGCGATTTACTTCATCCACATCCATGTTTTTCGGCAGATGTCGACCCGCTTTGGGCGCAGAAATACCGCGCGCAGGATTGGCAATTAATACCCCTTGCGGCCATCTGCCAATCAAGAAAACTGCGCAGTGCCGAAAGGCGCAGAGCCAGACTGGCCGCTTGCAGCCCACCTCGTTTTCTGCGCGCAGCCACCGAGCGCACTCTCGCCGCATCCAGCGTGTGCCAGTCGGTGAGGCCCATTTCATCCAGCATGGCAGCAATAGCGCCCAGTTGACGACAGTAATTTTCCTGCGTCAACGGGCTGAACTGGCGTTCCGCTTTCAAATAACGTAAAAACGCTACGATCGAGGTCAATAGTGGTGAAAGCAGCGCGGGAGGTTGTTCATACCCGTTCAACCCAACGCGCCAGCATATCCGGCAGCAGGTTGGCCAGGTGTTGCAACAACACAGTACCCATGCCGTCTTGATAGTGATGGCTATCGCGGCTGCTGAAAATTACCAGGCCCAGCGAGTCGTTTTTTCCCAACAGGGACAGCGCTACGGAACCTACCTGCCACGCCTGCGGTAGTAGTAACAGCAGCTCCGGCCCGTTCATGCTGCCAAGATAATGGTTACTGTCACGCAGACGTTGTACGCGTAGCGGTTCAAACAACGAACGCGACAGCGCCAAATGGGTAAAGCGAGAAGGCGCGCTGATGCGCCATTTGTCACTGAATAGGCGAATATCCGCGCCAAGCAACCCTTGTTGGCGTGCCCAGCGCTGTAGGCGTTCAAGCAAGTCATGCAGGCCAGTAGCCGCTGACAAATCGGTCTGTAACGCCAGCAGATGACGGAACAACACTTCGTTGCCACGCGCTTGCTCCATCAGCAAGGTGATCTCTTCTTCCAACTGCTCAATGTGGTGCCGCTGGCGCGCTAACTGCCATTCAACCAGAGAGACAGCCCCCCGCACCAGGTGCGGGATGCGCATTTGCTCGACCTGCCGCGCATTGCGAATAAAGAAATCAGGGTTCTGTTGCAGGAACTGCAAAATCAGTTCGTCACTCAATGCACTCTGGCGTTCTGCCTGTTCCTCGATCTGCTTCATAAATGAATAAATCCATCATAGATATGGGTGGCAGGACCGGTCATGTAAAGCGGATACCCGATCCCTTTCCAATGGATATCCAGATCGCCCCACGGTAACGAGACGCGAACCTCATCCGCTAATAACCCTTGTTGAATACCCACCGCCACGGAGGCACAGGCACCACTGCCACAGGCCTGCGTTTCGCCCGCACCACGCTCGTAGACCCGCAGGCGTACGTGGCTGCTGTCAATAATCTGCATAAACCCGACGTTGACATGCTCAGGAAAACGCTCGTGGCTTTCCAGAACTGGGCCAAGGGTTTCCACATTTTCCGTATCAACATCGTCAACCTGAATCACACAGTGGGGGTTGCCCATGGAAACCACGCCGCACAATACCGTATGATAGTTGGCGCGCAGGATATAGGTTTTCTCCGCCTTGGCGGCCCGAAACGGCATGCGCTGCGGTTCAAAATCCGGCTCGCCCATGTTCACCCGCACCAGCTCATCATCCGTGACGCTGAGCACCATGCGCCCGGTATGGGTACTCACCGCAATATCGCGCTTGTTAGTTAGTCTTTTAATACGCACGAAACGGGCAAAACAGCGCGCGCCGTTACCGCACTGGGTCACTTCGCTGCCGTCCGCATTGAAAATGCGATAGTGAAAATCCAGCTCAGGATCGTAAGGCGGTTCAACCACCAGCAATTGATCAAACCCTACCCCGCGATGGCGATCTGACAAACGGCGAATCAGCTCCGGCGAAAAATAGGTATTTTGTGTAACGGCATCGACAACCATAAAATCATTGCCCAAACCGTGCATTTTAGCGAACTGCATTATACTGACTCCGCTCATGTAACCGGGCGCGGTAATTGCTATCGTGACCTGTTATCCGTGATTAAAATGCAACCATGCCGGTTACGGATGTATCGACGGCTTTTGATACGTATTTTTCTGTACGTCTGTGGTGTTGTTCGGCTCATCGTTCGACATATAAAGAGGCCCTTTCAACCCGCAACTCACCAACTCTAGCAGCATCAGCGCCAGAGAAAATGGACGAAATACCTGCTTCATGTCATTATGACCTGTCAATCATATATTCATGTTCTCTATAATCGCAGGTGGATCATGAAAAGCAATAGGAATCGAAAATGAACGATAGTGAATTTTATCAATTAGCGGATGCGTTAATGTTGACGATCGAAGAAGCGTTGGACTACTTCGACGGTTATGCCGATATCGATTACGAAACCAACGGCGGCGTGATGACACTGAGTTTCGAAAACGGAAGCAAGATAGCCATCAACCGCCAGGAGACATTGCATCAGGTATGGTTGGCAACCAAAGCTGGTGGCTATCACTTTACGTATCAGCCAGACAAGGGTCAGAAGGAACAGTGGATCTGCGATCGGAGCGGCGAACCCTTTTTTGCGTTGCTGGCGCAGGCATGCAGTGCGCAGGCCAGTAAGGAGGTCTCTTTCGATTAACGCGGGAAAATGCTCTGTTGCCACCAAAGACAACCAGAGCATTACTGCATGTGCAGTCGCTGTTTGATGGCGGGCGACGTGCTTTCTTTGCCCGGCGATATGTTCAAATGAGATAGCGTCGTACTGCGAATAGGAATCACCTGCGCCCGCCCATCCAATTGAATAATCTGGTAGAACTGCGGCAGGTTGAAATTGATAAATCTAGATCCGTAGGTAAAGCGATCATGAGATGAGGAGTAAAAACGGCTCACGTCGCGTACCAGCTCTTCCTTGCTGCCTTCACAGTGGTGATAAACCTCAACGCGGTTCGACTCATCCAGAATAAAGATATTAAAACCTTGCTCTTCCGGCAGATCTTCAAAGAAGATCTGGATGATCCCTTCGCTCGCCACGCCGTCGATAATCACTGGAAGGTGGATATGGTTGGTCTCCTCCACCTGCATGGGTAATCCTTGCAGTTTGTTGTTGGAAATTGCGCCGTAGAACTCCACCGCATTTTCCAGCTTCTGCACAGATACGCTCAGACGTTCAAAGAACAGGCCCCAGGTCTGCCCTGCCACTTTTACCGCTTTGAAACGGCCCGGCTCTTGTCGTGTGCTGGACAGGCGTAGTTCAATACACTCGGACACCAACTGCTGCACGCGCGTGCGAATCAAACTGCACAGGTGTTGGCTGTAGCAGAACACTTCCAACGATTCCGGCAGCGCCGCATCCTGATGCATTTTACCTAAAATGGTTTTTAGCGCTTCCAGTACTGACTGTTCGCCGTTGAAATTCAGGGTTCGCACTTCATTCCACGAATTTCGGTACAACAGGTCAATGCTGCGCACCAGACACTGCTGCTGCTCACCGAAACTAAAAACGTCCAGATGGCGGAAATCAAAGTGCACCACCTGATTGCGGAATGCCGCCGTCGGATCGTGCTCCAGATTGACGATAATCGCCAGATGCCGAATTTCGCACGGGCTGTACAGCGCCTTGGGCGTTGGTGCCGGTAAACGCAGTGGAAAATGGCAGGAGACGTCATACACCAATTCGCGCAGGCTGGCAATATCGATCTGTTCGCTGCCTTTAATGTACAAGCGCGTGTTCGACGTCAGCAGCCCGTTAAAATAGGCCCACGCCACCAGTTTGTTCAGGTAGTGGTTATATTCCAACGGCTGATGGCTGATGATAGCATCCATAGATGGTGCCTGATTGTACAGATACCAGCCAGAGCGGTTGGCGCTGCCAGCCGGAACATAGATAAAGGTCAGATCCGGTTCGGACAGGTCCGGCGAAATTTGCGGATTGAGCAGCGTCACTTTACCCGGCAGTGCCTCAAAGGCGGCATACAGTTTACGCGTCAGTACGCCGATATCTTGCGGACTGGCACTCACACTCAGGTTGTTGCGCCGCGCAAAGCGGATCAGGTTGCGATAGGTTTGCATCATCGCATCGAGCAATTCATTGTGTGCTTCACGCACGCGCTCGATTTTCCAGTTGGCGCGATTATCCAACATGGCAAGGTGTTCGCTACTCCAACCCCACTCTTGCACCAGTTTGCTTAGGATCTGCTGTTGCCAGCCGACGCATGCTTTTTCACGCGACAGTTTTTCGCAGATTTTAAGATAAAAACAACGCCGCACCAGATCGAGGCGCGTCGGGTCTTCAATTTGCGTGAGGTATTCGGTTACCAGATCTAGCATCATACAATAAGGATCGAGCCCAAACGCCACGATCTCCCCTTTGTGCAGCCGGGCTTTGATATCTATCGACAGCAAACGCGTGTCAGGATATTGCCAGGAATAGGCTTCGAGCAGCAGGGTCTTCAATACCGCTTTGTACGGGGAATCGATACTTTTATAAAACTGCCACAGACTGGCACCAAAATACTCTTCTGCAGAGAGCGAACTCAATCCGCCCAGGTCCAGCCACTCGTTGGGTGCAAGCGCACCCTGCAGGTAAAGTGATAGAACGTATTCGTCGTAATGCTCTTCTTCTTCAACCGGCACCATATGCCACAGTAGACGTTTACCGGCCATGCGCACGGCAGTGCGATAAAATTCGTCCAGCAACAGGATATGCTGCGTAGAGCCGCAATTTTCTCCGCCCAGGCTGCCACTTTCACTGTGGCGAAAACGGTTCTCGTCAATCAGGAAGAAGCTGACATCCACCCCCTGCGCCGCTGCCCATTGCTCCAACAGGGTGCATTTCTGCTGTAAACGCTGGTGCTCTTCGTGGTCTAGCCAGGATTGATGGCACACCCAGATATCCAGATCGGAATAGAAACTCTGACCAATGGATGAGGTACTGCCCATTGAGTAAACGCCGGTAATCGGTAATTCACCTTGGGAATTGATGGCAGGGATCTCTCCCCAGCGCAGTTCAATGCTATCGATGTAACGCTGTTGGTTTTCATCAGGCGTGAAGGTGCACACACCGTGCGGAACTTTACCTTCAAGGTAGCCAGACATGAGCGGATGGTGGTGGTGCAATAATACTGGCAAAAGGCGATAAACCTGCTGAAAAGCGGGTTTCATTGCTTCCAGAGCGCGATCAACTCGTAGTTGGTTGATCGCGTCCAGTCTCTGCTTCAAAGTCTCGATGTAGAAGTACAAGACAGTCCGCCTGATTATCCCAGTGCCTAGAAAACCCTGTGTTCCAAACTCATCAGCAATAGAATTAGAGGAGTGATTGATAAGATAGTGCTGGAAACGTGATCAATTTAACACCTTGCTCATTGAGCGTAAAGAAACTAAAGATTTAGCCACGATTAGCTTACTCTCTCTTAGAGTAGCTTACTTTCTCTTATTGTTCCTCGCTATCTGGCATGATTACGCCACGGATCCCCACCTCATGGTGAAAACACGCACCTTACCGTCGCTATCCAGCACCTTCAGCGTCGGAACGCTGACACCTAAGCGTTTCAGTGATACGATGGCGCTAAATGATAAAAACGGCATTAAACATGGTAGACAATACCCTTAGAATTGCCACCCGACAAAGCCCACTTGCACTGTGGCAAGCACATTGTGTGCAACAACAGTTGCAGCAATACTACCCAACGTTGCAGGTTGAACTGGTTCCCATGGTGACGCGCGGCGACATCATCTTGGACACGCCGCTGGCAAAAGTGGGTGGCAAGGGGCTATTTGTTAAAGAGCTGGAGCGCGCTTTGCTGGAAGGCCGCGCTGATATCGCCGTGCACTCTATGAAGGATGTGCCGGTATCGTTCCCCAACGGTCTTGGTCTGTATACCATTTGTGAGCGTGACGATCCGCGCGACGCCTTTGTTTCGAATCAGTATGCTAGCGTGGCCGATCTCCCGCTCGAAAGCTGCGTCAGCACCTCCAGCCTGCGCCGCCAGTGTCAGTTGCGCGCTCGCCGCCCGGATCTGATCATCCGCGATTTGCGCGGAAACGTTGGAACTCGCCTGAACAAGCTGGATAACGGCGACTATGACGCCATTATTTTGGCCGTTGCTGGACTGTCACGTCTGAATCTATCAGAACGCATCCGCACGCCACTCACCCCGGAAGAGTCACTGCCCGCAGTCGGTCAGGGCACGATTGGTATCGAATGCCGGGAAAATGACGCCCGCGTGCGCGAACTGCTGGCACCGCTCAACCATGAACAGACTGCCTACCGCGTTCTTGCTGAACGCGCCATGAATCTTCGCCTCAACGGTGGCTGTCAAGTCCCGATTGGCAGCTATGCTGAACTTAATGCAGGGCAACTCTGGCTAAGAGCCTTGGTTGGCGCACCGGATGGCAGCAAGATGATTCGCGGTGAGCGCATCGGCCCCGCCAGAGAAGCGGAACGCATGGGTATCGATCTGGCTGAAGAGCTGTTAGCCAACGGCGCAGACGCTATTCTGCATGCCGTTTATAAGGGCTCAGGCTCATCATGACCATTCTGGTGACCCGCCCGTTACCAGCGGGGAAAGCGCTGGTGGAAAGGCTGCGTAAGCTAGGGCACGCGGCTTACGATAGCCCGCTTATCGATTTTTCCCCCGGCAGTGAATTGTCTTCCCTGTCAGCACGGTTGGCGGCGCTACGCGAAGGCGATATGTTGTTCGCGCTGTCGCAGCATGCCGTGCGCTATGCCGACGCCGCACTCACACAAGTGGGTTTACCCTGGCCTGCCGTCCCGGTTTATTATTCCATCGGACGTACCACCGCGCTGGCGCTGCATCAGGCCACGTCTCGCGCCGTTTCCTATCCGCCAGAGCGGGAAACTAGCGAAATGCTGCTGCAACTGCCAGAATTACAAAATATTAGTGGAAAAAACGCGCTATTATTACGAGGGAATGGTGGCAGAGAGCTGCTGGCAACAACGCTCGCAGAACGCGGCGCACAGGTCAGTTATTGTGAATGTTATCAACGCGGCCCGGTCTATTATGATGGGCCGGAACAGAGCCGACATTGGCAGCAACTCGGTATCGATCGTCTGGTGATCACCAGCGGTGATATACTGCATCAGCTGTATGTGCTGGTGCCACATTATTATCGCGAATCCTGGCTGCTCCATTGCCAGATTATCGTTGTTAGCGAACGCTTGGCGCTAGAGGCACGCCAGCTCGGCTGGCGTGACGTGCTTATCGCAGACAATGCCGATAACGATGCGCTTGTGCGTCTGCTATCGTGACTGCACACGCCAACCGTGTATAACAAACCAGACCATAGGATGACCCATTATGACTGACAGAACACCATACCCATCCAATCCCATCTTAAACGGTAACAGAACATCTTGATACCACATTTTCGTCCTCCGACGCCGCGTCAGCGGATGAACCGCGACGGGACCTTGCGGGACATGGCTGCGTTGCTGGGTGGCGTTGCCATTGCTATCGCCCTGCTGTTAAGCGGGGCGTGTACTATTATCGGTACAACAACAGGAGAAAAAACGCTGCGTCCATGGCACAAATGAATGGCGAATTGACGGCGCTAACAGCAGTATTAATAGGATAAAACCGCGTGGCAGGCCCCGCGCTGGCACAACAAAAAAGTGGCAGGACAGCACCACTAACCAGTTAAACAAGGTCACGCGTAAATCCAGCAAACTCAGCCAGAAACTGGACGCCCTTTCCAACCACGATACAAGCACCTGGCTGTCGTTGGTGCACGCGGATTTTTGGTCAAACTGGCCTGGCGCAATCTGTGGAGTGATAAGGATGTACTGATCACGGGCGCACTGCTGAAAAGCGCCGATGTTAGTCTGGCTGGCATGAACGATCCTAGTCTGCTTGAACTGCGTCGGGCCATTGCCAATGATATTAGCGCGCTGGCGTCAGTCGATCAGGTGGACTTCGACGGCATTATTTTTCGGGTGAATCAGTTAATCGATCAGGTCAACAATCTACGTCTTGCCGATAACACCAGGACGATGATGTGCCAATGGATGAAACCGACGGCAAACTTTCGGCCACACTCAGCGAATGGCGATAGAAGCTAAGCAAAAGCTGGCATAACTTCATTTCAGATTTTATTACCATTCTACGGCATGACAGTAATGCCGAACTCCTGCTGGCTCAGAATCAGGTTTTCTACCTGTATGAAAACATCCGAGCGCGCCTGCTGACCGCCGAACAGGCCGTGGACGCGTCATCAGAATGAAACCTTAAACAGTCGCTGAAAACGGTATCCAGCTTGGTGCGAACCTATTTTGATACCAGCGTGGCACCAAAGCCTTTCTGAAACAGGTTGACAGCTTAAGCCAGCATCCCGTATCTCTAGATGTTCCTACTACACTCCAAAGCAAGCTGCTGCTGGAAAAACTGATACAAACGCGAATGTGTAATCTGTTGGCGCAATCGCCTGCGCAGCAACAGGAGGGCTGATCATGCTGAAAGTGTTGTTCTTGTTTCTGATCCTTATTGCTGGCGTAGTGCTTGGCCCGATGCTTGCAGGATGTCAGGGCTATGTACTTGGTGCAAACCGACACCTACAACATCGAAACCAGCGTTACCGGATTGGTTATTATGCTGGTGCTGTTGTTGTTGGTCATCTTGTTTGCGCTGGAGTGCCTGTTGCGTCGCGTATTTCGCACCGTCGCGCGCACCCCCCGCGGCTGGTTTCTCGGTCGTAAACGCACGCGCGCCAGAAAACAGACCAAAGCAGCTCTGCTCAAACTGGCCAAGGGCGATTATCTTCAGGTTGAAAAACTGCTAACGCGTAACGCGGATCACGCAGAGCAACCGGTAGTGAACTATCTGCTGGCCGCCGATAGCTGCGCAGCAACGTGATGATGAATTTCGCACTCGACAGTATCTGAAACGGGCGGCAAGAATGGTTGACACCGATAAGTTGCCGGTAGACATCACTCGCGTGCGCATCCAACTGACTCGTAATAATGAAGATCACGTCGCACGCCATGGCGTCGATCGTTTTCTGGCATACGCACCGCGCCATCCTGAAGTATTACGGTTAGCGGAACTAGCGTTCCAACGCACCCACGCTTACAGTACGCTGTTAGATATTCTGCTTGCCATGCGCAAAATCCAGATTCGTACTGAGGAGGAGTTGGAGGCATTATACCAATCCGCCCTGCTCGGCCTGATGGAACAAACGCCTGGTACTGCTGATGCCACATCTGGCCGCAGGCAAACCGGCCTTGTTGGAAAAACTCCTGCGCCAGTTAAATGATTCTGGTGAGCAAAAGTACAGCCAACGCATATGCAACTTGAAGTATAACGGGTATAAAATGAAACCGGTTTCATTTTGGATACTAAAAGTAAAATATAACGATCAGCACGGTAGAG
>JBPETC010000012.1:0-28856 GCA_051710325.1 Symbiopectobacterium sp. | reverse complement strand
AAGGCGTGAGTCAGCGAATTACATCGAGGCCCGCAGTACCGGCTGCAACAAGGCCGGATATAGAGCTGAAACCTACCGTCAATGTCAACACCGTGGAAGCCTTGCAAACGGGATGCGTTCATATAAACCACCATGAGTCAGGATAAATTATTGGATGTCAAAGATCTGCGCGTCGATCTTCCTACAGCGTGTGGCACCTTGCACGCGGTGCGCGGTATTGATTTCTCGGTGCGTAAAGGCGAGATGCTGTGTCTGGTGAGCGAGCCTGTGTTTGTAAATCCATGACGTCGCTGGCGCTGATGGAGCTGCTACCGCGTAAGGCGGTGCGCAGTGCGACGCACCTGCGCTTTAAAGAGTAAGATCTGAAAACCCTGAATAACGAACAGATGGCGGCGATCAAATCGCCATGATCTTTCAAAAACCGATGACGTAGTTGAATCCCTCCTACACGCTTGTCGAACAGCTATGGGAGACGCTATACGCGCATCGTAAGGTGATTGCCAACCCAGGCAAGAGCGCGCTCTATTTAATGGAGCGGGTCGGTATCCCACAGGCTTGGGATCGTCTACGGCAGTATCCGCATCAATTGTCGGGAGGATTTCGCTAATGTATCATGATTGCCATAGCGCTGATGTGTGAGCCAGAGCTAATCATCGCGGATGAGTCGACCATGACGCTGGATGTGACCATTCAAGCGAAGATCCTGTGCATGTTGCGCGAGTTGCAACAGGAACTAGGTACCGCGGTGATTTTATCACTCACGATCTTGGCGTGGTTGCATGCATCGCCGATCTCGTGGCGGTGATGCATGCCTGCCAGATTGTTGAGACCGCGCCAGTGAAAGAACTGTTTGGGCACCTGCAACATCACTATACCAAAGAGCTGATGTCATGAATTCCAGTACGAGGAAAGACCGCTACGGGCCAGTTGCTACAGGAGATCCCCGGCGTCGTGCCGAGTCTTATTGGTGTGCAACAGGGGTGTGTGTTCCGCAATCGTTGCCCCAGCGTGCAGGTCTATTGCAGTGAAAACCCATCTTATGTTACGGTGACGCCGCAGCAGCACGTGCGCTATGTGCAGGCACAAGCCTCGGAGAATGTTGCATGAGCAAAACAGTAACGGTATTTGGCGCAGTACAACCTGCCCATACATTCCCGGCAATGACGATCTGGTATTAGAGCTTCGCGCGCTGAGCCGCGAATTTCGCCTTAATTGCGGCATGTTTGTGCGACCAGGTATTTGACTGCCGTCAATAACGTCTCTTTACGCGTGTGGCGCGGCGAAATCCTTGGGCTGGTGGGCGATTCGGCTGCGGTAAAAGTATGCTGGAAAAGATGCTACTGATGCGCGCGATCGAAAAGTGCTGGCTACCCGCATTCAACCGATTTTTAGGATCCTTACTCCTCACTGAACTACGTCGCACGGTGGCCGATATCGTTGAACTCGCGCTGCGTCTACATAACATCAGTACCCAGAAAACCCGCAAACAGTGGGTGCAGGAGATGTTGGACCGGACCGGGACGCCAACCCGAAACCACGGGCAGTATCCCGGCCAGCTTTCCGGCGGTAACCGACAGCGCGTCGCCATCGCTCGCGCGCTGATCATGCGCAAGCAATTTTCATCTGCAATGAACCAACCTCGGCGCTGGATGTATCGGTTCAGTCGCAAATCCTCAATCTGCTGATAACGCTCAAGCAGGAGCTCGGTCTGACTTATCTGTTTATCAGCCATAACCTAACGGTGGTGGAACATCTGATGGATCACGTAGCCGTGATGCGCAAAGGGGTTATCGTCGAGCAAAAGGGGATACGCGAGCAGATTTTCGAAACGCCGAGCCCTCCTACACCAGGCACTGCTCGCGTCGGTATTGACGCCGGATCCTCGGCTTGGTATTCCCGACATTTCCTCCTATTACAGTGGATTATAACCGGAACACGGCAAAATGAAGAAAGATACAGGCAGATGATGCGTGAAGAATTGATGCAAGCGGCGAGCAACTATATGGAATCTTGTGCGTTTTGGAAACCTGGCGCGGCGGGTAAAGCTACCCAACAGAAAGTATGGTCATAGAGCGAGCGCCCAGATAATGGCCTACCTGACGGAAGACATTCAGACATAGGAAAGTCACACCGGATGGCGATCGCTGGTATGGACACGGTACGGCAGATAACAAGGGCCAGCACACTATCAATCTGGCTGACCTGATGCTGGTGCTGAAAGTGAAGCGAGGGCGACTCGGCTATAACCCGAAGCTGATTTAGAAATGGGGGAAGAAACCGGCTCCGCTGCCCTGGACGCGCTGCATGCACGCTATAGCGACTGGTTGGCGGCAGATTTGTTTATCGCTTCTGACCTGACTGATAGCCCGCGCGTGGTAGCCGAGCGGCCGACGCTGTTTCTGGGTTCTCGCTGGGTGTTTTTAACGTTAAGCTTCAGGTCAAGCTGCGCGAAAGCGCGCACCACTCTGGTAACTGGGGAGCTAGCCCATGCGTTAAGTAGTATTGTGGATGCGCGCGGACGTATTCTGGTGCTGGGATTACGCCCTGCAGTATATTGCCTGAGCAGGTACATTATCTGTTGCGCGATATCGCTTTGGGCTCGGAGCCTAACGATCCGGCTGTCGATCCTGATTGGAACGAGCTGGGCCTGACGGCGGCAGAGAATATCTATAGTTGTAATACTTTTGACGTGCTGGCCTTTACAACCGGGGAATCCCGATAAGCCGGCCCATGCCATCCCGCCAGTGGCGCGGGCGCACTGCTATGTGCGCTAGGTGCCCGGCAGCTATGTGGATAATTTTCAACGTTATCTGGCAGAACAGGGGGCGGCAATGTATAGCCAGCGAGAGGAGCACGCGGTTACCACCATCGTTGCTTGTAATCCTGTCGCCAATAGGATCTTTTCCTTAGCACTCGCGCGTACCGATTTTCCAGTGCGCGCGTTGTTGTTTTTCAGCGCAAGGGGAGCCATGCATAATACCGAAATCCGTTACTTTATGGTCGTGTGGTGAGCACCGGTTCTCTGAGCGCCGCCAGCCAACAATTTTTCGTAGCGGTTTCTGCGATTAGCCGCCATATCCAACAGTTAGAAAACGTCTGGCATGCCGCTGTTTGATCCTAGCGCGCGGTATGGTGCTCAATGATGTCGGGCAAATTCTGGCAAACCATATCAGACGCAGCATGGCGGATATAAAGCTGGTGATCGCTGAACTGGAAGGCCTTAAATCTCGGCAGCAACCCCGATTCGCATGGTGTGTATCGATGGCCTGACGTTGAATCTGGTGCCTATCCTGTTGGCGCGTTTTCACCAGTTGCACCCTGAAGTCAATTTCCACATGATTGTTGGCAGCGACCAGCCAGTAGGTGCCGGAGTGTGTGCGGTACGGTGAAAGGGATGTGGCGATTAAGTTTAACCTGGCGGTGGATCCGGGGGTTGATATCATCGCCTCGTTTCCCGCACCGGTTACCGCATTTATGCATCGAGAGCACTCATTAGCAACGCGCGATTTCGCTGTAAATAATGCCGATATATTCACTGTTCTCACCGATGACGGGTACGGCGCAGGGGCTTACCTGTGAAATCAGTAGTTCATTGAGAGACATATCTGCAGGCACGGGGTGGGGTCTGACAGCAAAGCCTGTTCCAGCGATTCTTGCGCGTACAGTGATTTTTTCAGCAAATTGATAGAAACGATGCCGATAAATTTTTCTCTTTTCCAGCACGTAGCCATATTCACGATCATCATCCTGTAAGATCTTGAGCGCAGCGCGTGGTCCAATGCCGGGCGTTTTGCGGATAAGGTAACGGGACGACGATGCGCAATATCTTTGCGCACTAAACACGTGGCTGATATCCACGCCGCGGAAGAAGATACGCACATAGTTATTGGTCAGGTTGTTGAGCATTTCATCCGGCGTACCGACCTGGATCACTTCGCTACCATGCATGATGGAGATGCGATCGCGCATGGCTTCGTCCAGATCGTGAGAAATAAACACGATGGTGCGGTTTGTGGCGCGATTGCAGTTTCACCAACTCATCTTGCATTTCAGTGCGGATCAGAGGATCGAGCGCTGAAAATGCTTAATCCATCAGCAGGATATCTAGAGCGTTTTCTAGTGCGCGGGCCAGACCGACGCGTTGTCGCATTACGCCGGAAAACTCATACGGGTAGGTATTGACATAGCCTTCAAGGTCTACCTGTTGCAGTGCTTTGAGCGCTTTCTGTTCACGTTATGCTTTATCGACGCCTGTCAACTCCATGCCAAACGCAGTGTTAGCCAATACGCTCAGGTTCGGCATCAAGGCAAATTACTGGAATACCATGCTGATTTTTTGCGCCGCCGGGAGCGCAGTTCCGCGTCTGATACCTCAGCGATGTTTTCGCCGTTGATCAGTACCTGATCTCGCGTCGGTTCAATCAGACGACTGAGAAGGCGTACCAATGTGGATTTATCCGAGCCGGATATAGTCCCATACCGTCCGCTTCGCGCTGTTGCATAAAGGCGCAAAACGGGGCGATACCGATACCAGGTCCGATCGTGATGACGGACGTCGAGGCATCTGCAGGCAGGCAGAAGTGATCGTTATGTTCAATAAAGACCTGAATCTCATCGTATTTATTCAAACGATCCGCCAGATAACCTGATGCACCGCCCGTTCGTTCACGCCCCTCATAATCGTAGCGCACCACACAAACGGTGATATGCACTTCGCTTTCGGCTTCAGCCTGGGAAGAAGCAATGGAGTAGAGGCGCGGCGTCAATGGTCAATCAGTTGCTCTGTCGTCAATTCCGTCGGTTCCTGACGCAAAATCTGGTAGTCAACATCGGCGTCCACGCGATCGAGCAGACGCTCTGCACCCAGCTCGGCCAATCGACCATCAACATCTTTACCGGCTTTGCAGAAGACTTCATAAGAGGTATCCCCAATCCGAAAACCGCAAATGACGTGGTTTTTAGCGCGGGTACTTTTATAGAATAGGAATTTATGCAGCGTCAAGACCTCTTCCGGCGGTTCTCCCCTTGGGTGGAGATAACTACCAGCATCAGCATTTCTTGTGCGGTTTTCTTAAATTTATAACCGCCTGCATTTAGCGATATTTATGCAATCTAAAGTTGTATGGAATATATAAGGTTACCTATCCAGCGCGATTTAATAACCAAAATGCCTAAATGCTTTTTCTGATAACCCTTAACGCTTCAAGCGTTATAAGCCTCCTGATCAGATAAACACCCTATCAATTAAATTATTCTTCGACCAGGCGTGCTTCAAAGACGACTTTCCGGTAGTATGCGACGGCTTTTGTTTACGCTCGGTTATCCCTTTAGGAACGTTGTTATGGTCACTACCCTACTTTAAAGATTTTCAGTTTGAAGCCGCCCATCACCTACCGCACGTGCCGGAAGGGCATAAATGTGGAAGTTTGAACGGGCATTCCTTTACGGTGAGACTGGAAATCACCGGTGAAGTCGACCCCGCATACCGGCTGTGTGATGAATTTCGCAGACTTGAAAGCAGTGTTTAATCCGGTTTGGCAGCAGTTGGATCATCACTACCTCAATGAAATTCCCGGCTTGTAAAACCCCACCAGTGAAGTGCTGGCGCACTGGATCTGGCAGCAAGTTAAAACCCACAAAGTTTCTGCTAAACACCGTGTTGGTGAAAGAAACTTGCACGGCGGGCTGCCTTTTATCGCGGGGAATAAAAGGTTCGGCCTGCCATCAGGCGATATTCAGATGCTTGTGCATCTGCATCGATAGACGCCAATTACGCGTGATACAGGTTTCGATACAGAGCTTGGTCGCCGCGTCTCTTTCTGGCTGATGAGCTGTAGGGCGATAAATCCGTGCTTTGTCATCGTTGTAAACGCACCAGCAGAGCATCCAGCGCCTCAATGTCTCTCTCGCCACAGGATGCTTGATTTCATCAGCGCGCACTAATGCCTGATCGAGCACCACCATGCTGCCACGCATATTCACTTTGGGTGAGATCGTGACATAGGTTTGCGGCTAACAGCGCACATCATGGGTGCCGCTGGTTTCTGTCTGGCAGCGATAGCCGTTGTGCTCAAGATAGTCGGTCAGCGGCGTCAAATCATGAATACCAGGCTTTCCACCCGGTGATAACGATATGCCGGGCGCTATATACCCCTCTTGCTGGATGCGCGCCAGAATCGCCTCCGGGCTAGCCGGTGCCCAGGCATCTTTCTCCTGCGTCTTTACCAAAATATTCTCCAGCGTGGTTTCACGCTCAGCAAACTTATCCCAGGTGTGTTTGGTATCGCAACAACTACAACCCACCGGGCATCCTTGCAGACGTACAAAAATCGCCGGAATATCGGTAAAACCTTTGCCTTGCAGAGTTTGAAACATCTCATTTATTGGGTACAGCATAACATGCTATCATTTAACTATCTGGTGCTAGCCCTGGCGCTGGTAAACCGTCATTATCGCATATTGTCTGTGGTGCGCCAAACCCCACATTGCGTGACAGCGCCAGATAACCATTGCATTATAACGTTACGATCGGGGTGATAACATTTGAGGAATGTTGCAGTTCGGTTACTAATCAAGGGGATTGCCCATTTCTTTTTCACGGTGCTTACGACAAGGAATGATATGATGATGAAACCTTTGAAAGCGGCGTGCCTGATAACGATAACAGCATTCTCCCTCCCCGATGTCGCAGTGGCTGAAGCCACGACGCAACCCGGCCACACTACCGGCAGTTGTTGGGGCAATCCATGAAATCACCGTGCTTTCAGATGGCACCAATGCCATGCCGATGGACAAACTGCTCACGCGCACTGATCCAAACACTATTTGCCAGTTGCTGGCAGAGAAATCCTTACCCACACAGCTGGAATTTCCATCAATGCGTTTCTAGTCAAGATAGGTAAAAATCTGGTGCTGATTGACACCAGTAACGGAACGCAAGCCAACAGCAACGTCGGAAAAGTGTAGAAAAATTTGTTGGCGGCGCACTATCGCCCCGAATAGGTCGATAACTATCCTGATGACCACCTTGCACGGCGACAATTTTGGCGGTCTGGTGCAAAACGGCAAGCTCGCCTACCACCCGAATGCGACCGTTTACGTTTCGCAAAAGGAGTATGATTTCTGGCTGGATCCGCAGAATCTGGCGCAAGCTTGCCCTGAATGCAAGCCCGCTTTCCAACGGGGTGAGGACGTCTTTAAGATTCTGGCGGCAGAAAATAAAGTGAAAACCTTCAGCGTGGTGGGATGCCCAACTGCTGCCTGGTATTACGCCAGTATTTGCAGCAGGCTATACACCTGGGCGTACCACCTATAGCATCGTCAGTGACGGCAATAAATTGCTGGCATGAAGCGATATCGTGGAAACCGATACCGAAAACCACCATCAGCCTTGATTTAGCTATGGATCGAGCTACAAAAACTCGCGAAGCTCTGTTTGCTCAGGCAGCCAGTGAAGGATATTTGGTGACGGTCGCGCACCTGCCGTTCCCGGGAATTGGCCATGTAAATACTGCGTGGAATGCAACGGTACCATCAACGGTTATCGCTGGATCCCGGTAAATTATAGCCTGAACGGACTAAAATAGTGCCAAACCCCGCGAAGCAACGTAGTGCTTTTGCGGGGCAATCTTCGGTCTATCGCTTACAGATAGACGCGCAGGTACTCAGACAGGCACAGGATTGCCATCGCCATGACCGTAAGTCATGGAGGTCAGCGGGATTTGGCGGGTAGTAATCCAGATCGCGGCCCATCTCCGTACCAAACGACACATTGGCCAGTTCGCCTTGCGGATTGATATTGGCAATCACGCTGAATCGCTTTTTCTGCCATATCGGCATAGCGCTTATCTACATAGCGTTTGCGCGCCGCCTTCAGAATATCATAGGTAAAAACCCAAACTCGCGGCAGTGGCCGAGCTTTCCACGTAAGAGTTGGCGTCATCCAGCAGTGTATGCCATAGACCACTGTCATCCTGATACTGCGCCAGTGCTTCAATCTGGCTTTCCAGCACCTGAAACAGGAAGCAGCACATTGCATTTCCTTCAGGCAATTCCAACACAGCAGTTCGATAAATTCAGGAATGGCGACCGTCAGCCAGCTATTGCCGCGCACCAACCGCGCTTCGGCAAAATTGTGCTTATCACCAAACGTCCAAGCCGTGGAACTATAAGCCGATGTGTCGATCCATTCAGATACTGCACGTGCAGTAAGAACTGGCAGGTCGCCTCTTCGATAAACTCGGGATGGTTGAGCAGCTTGCCGATTCTTGCCAGAGGCAGCATGCTCATTATCAGGGTGTTGTCCCACAATTGATCGGTGTTTTCACTGTTGTAGACGATATGCTGCAAACCGTTTTTCTGGGTGCGTGGCATGTCATACATCACCACTTCCGCCCAGCCCTCCAGATAAAGCACCCAACGGGCATCATACGTCTTTTCATAGCGATATAAGGCCAGCGTGTCAACCATGTTGACGTTTTTGGTAGGCGTACCTTCCGCCAGACGCGCCTCGGACCAATCATTAATGATGGCTTACATCTGGTCATCACCCGTCTGTTGGTAATATTGATAAATGCCGTACAAGCCAATACTGTGCGTCCACTCCTACCCAGCCCAGCCCTTGGTGTCAATGACATGACCATCATCCAGCTGCAGCAGAAACTCATCGGTTCCATCCTTGAGATTGGCCAGATTATCGGTAATGCGGCAGATCAGCGCCTTCAGATCGTTGCGAGAGATAAAGTGCTCAGGCTGGACGCAGCAGCTGGCTATGTTTAACACTGAATACGGTCATAGATTATCATCCACTCTTATCGTTAATGCCTTAATGCCTTAATGCTTTAATGCGGTTAATGCTGAATTACCTGGGTTGCTGAATGCGCCGGCTGTTTATGGCGATTCAGTTAACCGATATTGTTGTTTCCCCATATAGAGATTCATAAGACATGCCAAATAGCATTTCCACCACCTGACGCGCCTGTGGCGTGATGCGTTCCGGCACCGTACATCCGGCTTCACGCATTTTTAGCGTCTCTTCACGCAGTGTCTGGTGTGTTTTCAGGTTCAGTTTAAACCCCGTAATGAGACCAGAAAACATAACGCCAGCGTACAGACCGTGCCGATACTGAGCACTATCAGGATGATATGACTTACGCCCAGTGCCTGTACGCTCTGCCCTGAAACAAACCCCGACAGTTGCAACACCATGCCACCAACATCGCCGCGGCTGGCCTGAGAAGCCTTGCGAGTCAGCGTCATTATCCCAACAAAGATCCCTTCACGAGTTGTGCGGTGATCACTTTATCCACATCGGTAATGTAGGTGTAAGTATTCCACGGCACGTAATTGATACCATCACGCTCCAACCCCACCAACGCAGAGATCAGCAACAGTAATAGAGAACACATCGTGCAGGCCGCTGAAATAGAGCAAGTCCTAAGACATAGCCGCCAGACCGAACAGGTAAATCACTAAGCCGTGAGAGGGGCTGATCCGAAGCGAATGCACAGCGGACCATGCCAACCATCGTCAGGAATTGCAGGATAGGCATGGTGCCCATCAGGTTGCAAGCCATAGTGGGGGGCTTGCATCAGCACAAAGAGGACGTGATAGGTGAACACCGTGTTAAACACCTCCTGTGCAATGTAGCCGCCGAGGTACATCCCGAGATGTTGAGGGAAAATACGAATGCACAGTGTGGAAGAAAGTTCGACACTCAGGCGCTTCAGGCTTTTGTCCCAGCCATCAGTGACTGGCGTTCCTTTTCTGGCTGTAACAACACCGCTGACATCTCTTTACGCGGTTGTTTCCAGATAAAGAAATAGACCAGCGTCAGCACCGTGGCGCAAGTTACCGAAGATATCAGGCTTGAGTAGAAGAAGGAAATGGCATTGTCTTTGCTTCAGTGACTGAGCAGAATACCTGGCACAGGAATGCCGCCAGAATAGTAGAAAGCTGTGCCAGCGCGATACGCGCACCGGAGAATTTGGTTTTCTGTTTAAAATCATCGGTCATTTCCGGTACCAGCATTTTATACGGTACCAGAATCATTGTGTAGACTACATCAAACATCAGATAGATCAGCAGATAGTATCAGTATCCCATGTCACCTACCCACATAAAGCTGTAGTTGAACACACACAGGGAATACCAAGCAAAATAAAGAAGTTATAGCTACCAAAACGTTTACCCAATCGGGTTGAGCCAAAGTTGTCCATCAGGAACCCCATCAGCGAGCTGACGACGGCATCCAGTACTCTGGCCATCGCGAAAATAAACGTGGCTTCAATCGGCATCAAGCCACAAAACATGGTATAGAAATATAGAGCGAGCACGCCACCGTTAGCGCCGTGGTTCCCGCACTGAGAAAATCACCTGAGCCCTAAGCCAAATAGTTGGCCAGCCCAATTTTACGCGTTTTCATTTGCCATCCTTTCTGTGTCATTGTCTTTATGAAGATAATGTGGCAAGATGTACAAACCCTTTACTGTCATGATAGCTAAACTACTGCTGAGATATTGGAAAAACCTTTGCACCTTTGCCACGCCCCAAGCGGAATTGGCATCCCAGGGAAGAACATGACGATCGAACTCAATATTTTATAAGAACATGTTTAAACTAATAAAATCGGTGTTTTGTTTATGGCGAACACAGGGTAGTAAGCACAGAAGTAGATAGAGATACGGACGTAAAAGGGATAATCAGAGAGAACAAAAATAATAAAACCCGGAAACGTGTAAGCGTTTCCGGGTTTTATAGCCGGTCGAAAAGACCCGGCAGCAGATAGACGATTACGCCTGGCCTTTCACTTCTTTCAGACCGTTGAAAGAAGCACAACCAGTCAGTGCTTCTTCGATACGGATCAGTTGGTTATACTTGGCAAGGCGATCAGAACGGCTCGTGGAACCGGTTTTGATCTGACCAGCCGCAGTACCTACCGCCAGATCGGCGATGGTAGCGTCTTCGGTTTCGCCAGAACGGTGAGAGACAATAGCAGTATAGCCTGCATCTTTCGCCATCTTGATAGCAGCCAGAGTTTCGGACAGAGAACCGATCTGGTTAAATTTGATCAGGATGGAGTTAGCGATACCTTTCTCTATACCTTCTTTCAGGATCTTGGTGTTGGTTACGAATAGGTCGTCACCCACTAGTTGGATTTTGTCGCCCAGTACTTTAGTATGGTAAGCAAAACCCTCCCAATCAGATTCGTCCAGACCGTCTTCGATAGAAACGATCGGATACTCTTTGGTCAGGCCTTCCAGATAATGAGTGAACTCTTGAGAAGTGAAGGTTTTGCCTTCGCCTTTCAGTTCGTAGTTGCCGGTTTCTTTGTTATAGAATTCAGAGGCGGCACAGTCCATCGCCAGAGTAACGTCTTTGCCCAGCACATAACCGGCATTTTTTACCGCTTCAGCGATAACAGTCAGTGCTTCTGCGTTGGAGCCCAGGTTCGGCGCGTAGCCGCCTTCGTCGCCAACAGCGGTGTTCAGGCCTTTGCCTTTCAGCACTTTCGCCAGGTGATGGAATACTTCAGAACCTATACGGATCGCTTCTTTTACCATTTTCGCGCCAACCGGCTGAATCATGAACTCTTGAATATCAACGTTGTTGTCAGCGTGTTCGCCACCGTTGATGATGTTCATCATCGGCAGAGGCATAGAGAATTTTCCAGGGGTGCCGTTCAGTTCAGCGATGTGTTCGTACAGCGGTTGACCTTTGGACGCAGCTGCTGCTTTAGCGTTAGCCAGAGATACCGCCAGAATTGCGTTAGCACCAAAATTGGATTTGTTGTCAGTACCGTCCAGGTCGATCATTACCTGGTCAATGTCAGCCTGATCTTTGGCATTTTTTCCCAGAATGGCCTGTGCCAGCGGTCCGTTCACAGCGGAAACGGCTTTAGTTACGCCTTTGCCCAGAAAACGGGATTTATCGCCATCACGCAGTTCCAGCGCTTCCCGAGAGCCTGTGGAAGCGCCTGATGGAGCAGCAGCCAGACCAACGAAACCACCTTCCAGGTGCACTTCCGCTTCAACGGTCGGGTTTCCACGTGAGTCGATGATTTCACGGCCAATGACTTTAACGATTTTGGACATTAGATTTTCCTCAGTATAAGTTACACTAAAACCGATTTTGTATATAAAACCAGCTTTAAAATAAAACATTAGACGAAAAACACGCGGTACTGGACAGCGTGTTGCTGAAAAACCTTATTTCATCTGACGCTTTTGATACGCGCCAGCGGCTTTAACAAAACCGGCAAACAGTGGATGCCCATCTCGTGGCGTCGACGTAAATTCTGGATGGAACTGACAGGCCACGAACCATGGATGCTCAGGGAGTTCAACAATCTCCACCAGCTTGCGATCGTCGGAAAGACCAGCAACACGCAATCCCGCCGCTTCAATTTGTTTCAACAGCATGTTGTTCACTTCATAACGGTGACGGTGGCGTTCAATAATGGTTGCCTCACCGTATATATCGCGCACCAAACTGCCTTCCGCCAGGTGGCACGGTTGAGCGCCTACGCGCATGGTGCCACCCAGGTCGCTCTCTTCGCTGCGCACCTCAAGGTTACCGTCTTCATTACGCCATTCGGTGATCATCGCAACAACCGGGTATTTACAGCCTGGCACAAATTCGGTAGAGTTTGCCGCTTCCATGCCCACAACATTACGGGCAAATTCCATCAAAGCGACCTGCATTCCCAGACAAATTCCCAGATAAGGGATGCTATTCTCACGGGCGTAACGCGCCGCCATGATTTTACCCTCAACACCACGGTAGCCGAACCCCCCTGGGATCAAGATAGCATCAAGCTCTTTGAGAACTTCAACGCCGCGGGTTTCTACATCCTGCGAATCGATCAACTTGATGTTGACGGTCAGGCGATTTTTCAGCCCGCCGTGCTTCAGCGCTTCTATCACCGACTTATAAGCATCAGGCAGTGCAACATATTTGCCGACCATGCCAATGGTGACTTCGCCACCCGGATTGGCTTTCTGATAAGCAACCTGTTCCCATTCGGACAGGTCTGCTTCGGCGCAACTCAAGCTGAATCGTTTACAAATATAATCGTCCAATCCTTGTGATTTCAAAAGCGACGGGATTTTATAAATAAAATCAATATCTTTTAAGGAGATTACTGCTTTTTCCGGCACATTACAGAATAAAGCAATTTTTGCACGCTCGTTTGATGGCACAGTGCGATCGGAACGGCAAATCAGAACGTCCGGCTGAATACCGATAGAAAGCAACTCTTTTACCGAGTGCTGAGTCGGCTTGGTTTTCAATTCGCCTGCTGCTGCCAGGTATGGCACCAGCGTTAGGTGCATGAACAGGGTATGCTTGCGACCCACTTCAACCGCCATCTGACGAATAGCTTCGAGGAACGGCAGAGATTCAATATCGCCGACGGTGCCGCCGATTTCCACCAGAACCACGTCATGGCCTTCACCGCCTTCAATGATGCGTTCTTTGATGGAATTGGTGATGTGTGGAATCACCTGAATGGTTGCCCCCAGGTAGTCGCCACGGCGCTCTTTGCGCAGCACATCAGAGTAGATACGGCCGGTGGTGAAGTTGTTGCGGCGCGTCATTTTGGTACGGATAAAGCGTTCGTAGTGGCCCAAGTCAAGATCGGTTTCCGCGCCGTCTTCTGTGACAAACACTTCACCGTGCTGCGTCGGGCTCATCGTACCCGGATCCACGTTGATGTACGGGTCTAGTTTTATGATGGTAACGTTGAGGCCACGGGCTTCGAGAATAGCCGCCAGAGAAGCTGCGGCAATCCCTTTACCCAGAGAGGATACGACTCCGCCGGTCACAAAAATATAATTAGTTGTCATGCAGAACCTGAGAGTTTAGGTTTATTTACCCAAAATAATTCGTGTTGCGGGAAGGCGGCAATCAAACGAATCCCTAGGAGCTTACCAGGTAAATGACTAGGGTGAGCGAGAGCAGCCAACGCACTTTCAACGTGAAGTATGACGAGTATAGCGATGGAATGCAGGACGGGAAAGTAGTATACCTGAACCTAATGAAGGCTACAAATGTTGCTTTTCATCATTGTGGCGATCGTAAGGTCGTGACTAACCGATATATCACTCACAAACAGCATAAAATATATTATTAATAATAATAAAGATAAATAACAAGATCACCAGAAAAATATAGTAATACGATTAAAATATCTTAACCGGCCTTTTCCTGACATTTTATCTGTTCCCAGGTGCATCCATTTCCTCAGGTGTCGCCTGTTCAACTGTTTTCCAGGGGCGATAACAATTTATTCTACCTGACGGAAACGACGGCTGAATTTACGGTTTGCCGCCTGAAGCGCGTCTTCGGCTTTCTGAGCAAGATGGCGTGAAAGTGAGAGATTGATCGTAGTGAACAATAAATCACCCATTCTTCGGCCAGCTTTTCTTCATCTACTACTGCCTGCCTGGCTTCATGCATCACTTTATTAATCTCTTCATATACTTTATCGACCACTTGCCCAGAATGTTCCATTCGAAACCGACTGACGCGCAACGCTGCTGGATTTTGTGCGCTTTCATCAAGACGAGCAAGCGCGTCAGGAATATCGTTCAACGCCAAGTATCGGATTTTTCAGCGCGCTCCTCCTGGAATTTTGTTTGCTCCAAGTTGGCAAGCATCGCGTCGCTGTCGGTCAGCATTGCATCACCAAAAATATGCGGATGTCGCCGTTCCAGTTTGTCGCTTATCGCGTCACAAACCGAAGAAAAATCAAATAATCCCCGCTTTTTCGCCATCTGGGCGTAAAACACCACCTGAAACAACAAATCGCTAAATTTGCTGCACAGATCGTCTAAATCCTGACGCACAATAGCATCTAGCTATTTCATAGCTCTCTTCCAAATTTCATAGCTCTCTTCCAACGTGTAGGGCGCGATAGTGTCAAAGATTTGCTTACGATCCCACGGACAACCGTTTTCCGGATCGCGTAATGTGTTCATAATAGAAAGAAGACGTTCAATAGCCACTGCTGTCATGCCTAATTCCTGAATCAATAAAAATCGCGTGCCGTCCTCGGCGCAGGCTAGGGACCCTCTTACTGGAGAAGCGCATTTAGCCTGTAGGAGATCCACGCCTGCGCGGGGATGACAAAGTCAGGACTTACGTAAAAATTACGCCCCTTGCTGGCGACGCGCGTCGATGACATCCGGCAGTTGGTTGAGTTTCGCCAGCACCCGTACCAATACCTGAAGGTTATAGATCTCAATCTCCATATCGATCACCGCGATCTGCTGTTTGGTATCACTGCGACTGGACACGCCCAGAACGTTCACCTTTTCATTCGCCAGAATGGTGGTGATATCACGCAGTAACCCACTGCGATCGTTGGCGGTTACGCATACCGTTAGCGAATAGCCGCTGGAGTAGCTTTCGCTCCAGACGGCATCGACAATCCGCTCAGGCGCATGGCTCCGCAGATCGTCCAACTGCTCACAGTCCGCGCGGTGGATAGAAATACCACGGCCGCGTGTAATGAAACCGATGATCTCATCGCCAGGGATCGGCTGGCAGCATCGCGCGATATGATGCATCAGATTACCAACCCCTTCTACCACAATACGGCCGCTGTCTTTGCGGCTGTTCTGTGGTGGCGCTTTCTGCTGGGTGAGCTGACGTAGCGCTTCGCGATCCTGCTCTTCGGCGCTGGGCTGATTGAACTGCGCCTGAAGGAAGTTCACCATTTGGTTGAGGCGAATATCCCCACCGCCAATACCGGCCAGCAGTTCATCAAGCGAGTTTATGTTATAGCGTTGCAGCAGAAGATTCTCTGCCGCTTTGAGGTTGATCCCCAAATGTTCCAGTTCGTTATCCAGAATCTGGTGCCCCGCCAGGATATTCTTGTCACGATCTTGCTTGCGGAACCAGTTATGGATCTTGGAACGGCCACGGCTGGTGGTGATATAACCTAGATTCAAGTTCAACCAATCGCGGCTCGGGTTCGGCTGCTTCTGGGTGATGATTTCAATCTGATCGCCCATCTGCAACTGATAGGTAAAGGGCACAATACGCCCGCCAATTTTGGCCCCGATGCAGCGATGCCCAATATCGCTATGAATGTGGTAGGCAAAATCCAGCGGCGTAGAGCCAGTTGGCAGATCAATTACTTCGCCTTTTGGCGTAAATACGTAGACACGATCGTCGAACACCTGGCTGCGCACTTCGTCCAGCATTTCGTCTGAATCGGCCATCTCTTCTTGCCAAGTGAGCAGCTTGCGCAGCCAGGCAATGCGCCCTTCGTAACCGGAGCGTCCCCCCGAAACCGCACCCTCCTTGTATTTCCAGTGCGCAGCAACACCCAATTCTGCATCTTCATGCATCTGTTTGGTGCGAATCTGGATTTCAAGGATTTTGCCCCTCGGCCCCAATACCACCGTGTGGATGGACTGGTAGCCATTGGGTTTCGGGTTTGCTACGTAATCATCGAACTCGTCTGGCAGATGACGATAGTGAGTGTGAACGATACCGAGCGCCGCATAGCAATCTTGCAGGCGTTCAACCACAATACGTACGGCGCGCACATCAAATAATTCATCAAACGACAGGGATTTTTTCTGCATCTTGCGCCATATGCTGTAGATATGCTTGGGTCGGCCATAGACTTCAGCCTTGACGCCCTCGCGCGCCATCGCAGTGCGCAGGGTTTTGACAAAATCGTCAATGTACTGTTCGCGGTCAATTCGTCGCTCGTGCAACAATTTGGCGATTTTTTTGTATTCATCTGGATGCAGATAACAGAAACAGAAATCTTCCAGCTCCCATTTGAGCTGGCCGATACCAAGGCGGTTCGCCAAAGGCGCGTAGATGTTGGTACACTCCTTGGCCGCTAGCACGCGCTCTTCTTCCGGCACATCTTTCACTTCACGTAAGTGCGCAATGCGCTCAGCCAGTTTGATCACTACGCAGCGAAAATCTTCCACCATCGCCAGCAGCATACGACGGATATTGTCTACCTGCTCGGAGGCAACGGAATCGTGTTGCGTCGCCTTCAGTTGACGAATCGCATTCATATCGCGCACACCGTGCACCAAATCTACGATATTCTTGCCAAAGGCGTCTTGCAGTGTATCTTCATCCACCACGCCTGAGTCAGCCAATGGGAACAGCATCGCCGCACGCATGCTGTCGTTATCCATACTAAGGGTGGAGAGGATCTCCACCATTTCAATGCCGCGCCATAATAGCAACATCGCATCGGGATGCTCCTGCGTGTGCTGTTCACAATAGCGCCAGGTCTCAGCTAAGCGTTCACACGACTGCTGATTATTAATGCTCAACGATGCAATCCAGGCATCTGGCACAAACTCGCCGTCCGTATTCAAATGCGCACTTCTTACCGCAACCATAAATTCTCCCTACAATGCCGCTTTTCCAGAGCGTGCCGCCTTACCAGAACGCTGCAAAAAACAGTGCAATCGATTTAAGCTGGCCGGTGTGAGGAAACATATCCAACATGGCGACCTGCGCCAACGTGTAACCTACAGCCGACAGCACCTTACTGTCCCGCGCCAACGTAGTGGAGTTACACGAAACATAAACCACACGCTGTGGTGCAAGTTTAACAATTTGCGACATCACTTCCGCCGCCCTGGCGCGTGCCGGGTCTAGCAGTATCTTATCAAATCCCTGGGCGCTCCAGGAGTGTTGCGCAACATCCCAATCGAGATTTGGTGAGACAATGTGACGTTAGACAAGCCGTTTACAGTGCGCATTCTCCCCTCCTTTATCCATCCAGCGCTACACCTTCGATACGGACCACCTATGTCGCACGCGTTGCCAGCGACAGCGTGAAATTGCCCATGCCGCAAAACAGATCCAGAATGTGCCACCATCTGCTGATTCACCGCGTCATTAATCTGAATAAATTCGTGCGGTATGAATGCGAGCGTCATGTCATTAACACAATAAACCGGTGTGTCGCCCGTCATAGGGGTGACGACATCATCCTCCGGTGCCAGATAGATAGCCACCTGATGTGCTGTAGAAAACGCGCGAAAAGCATCGCTATTCGCTGCGCTCAGGGCATCAAGATAGCGCAGCACCAACAGTGGGCCGTTATCCTCCAGCACCAGTTCCACATGGCCAAGCCATTTCACCCCTTGCAATTGGCTGAGGCAGTTACGCAGTGGGGCTAACAGTGTATTCAGTTCCGGTGCCAACACCGGGCAGGTCTCACGATATCACCACATCGTGCGATTGCTTCTGGCGGTATCCCATGCGCAAACCCGACGCGGGTTGAGACATTGATTTGGCACGGACTGATGCTTTTCCGCCTGCTGACGTTGGTTTGTATCCCCTCAAAAAGTATAACGCAAGACGCGCAAGTCGACGGTAACCATAGGGGCCAACCATAGGGGCTGGCCCCGCAATCAGTCCAATATCCGTTAGCGTTTGTCCGGTTTCTCGCGTCATCAGCTTTTGCTGCGCAGCCGATTTGCTGCGCTGTTATAACGCGACATCGGCATGCTGCTGGCAGCCACCGCACACGCCAAAGTGCGGGACAGCACGGTTCCATACGTTGCGCACTGCGCGTCAGCAGTCGTTTAAGTTCAGCGCGCATACTGACGTTTATCCTCGGTCAGCCGGACTTCCGCCCGCTCATCCGGAAGTGCGCCGGACACGAAAACGTTTTGCCTTGATGACACGCTACATCCTGTCCGAAGGGATCGAGATCGGTAACGGTCACGTTAATGGTTTGCCGGATCGCCACACGCCGGTTTGGAGAGTAGAATTGCGCCATAGTTTGCTATTGTGTCTTTAAACTGAATGTCTAGGTTGTAGTATCACACTGATATAGGCTACGTTATCGGAGGTGATATGCTTACCTCAACAATACGACAGGTGAGTAAATGGCAAAACATTTCACGGCAGAACTTAAGCTCGAAGCAGCAAAGCTGGTTGTCGACACGGCTATGCCTACGTTAAAGGCCGCAAAGGCGGTTAATGTCAGCCATTCGGCTATCATTCTCTGGGTTAATAGGCTAGAATTGGCTACCTACCATCCATAAAACCACTTCATGCAGCTAACAGCATGGCTATACTATACAGCCCACACATACCCGATTCATATGCCGTTTTACTTCGGCATAAATAATAAAGGGCAGCACGCAGACAAAGGAAATCAGTGTATATACCGAGCAATTGGCGAATGCTGCCGAGCACGATGGCAGATTCCCGATTGAGGGCATGGCTGAGGGGCGATTGAAACCTACCTTGATGTGTAATCCGAATATTTATCATGGAGTGGATCTACACGCATTTTGCCTACAAGATCTACCCGCATTTTCCTATAACTGGAACTGCGGTTGGAATATCGACAGCATTATAAACCTCGGCTGTATCAGGCTCTGTTGGATTAGATGGAGAAGAACATCGATGCAGTAGTGTATACCCGTAATGAGTTTACCCGCAACAGGAACTTGATGTTTTATAAAAGGGAACTTGCCGCCACTATGGCACCATTTCTGGTATGTGTTGACAGTGACTAGCCACACAGGTGCTGCGGTACTGGCAACCATCTATCTTACCTCTGGTTTGGGCGAAATAGCGATCAATTTGCAACAGCACAAATTGGGGCGTGGTTTCTTGCATTCGGCAGACTGGGTGATGTCATTGGTGCATGTCATTTGAGTGTCAAACATATAGGCACGATAAATGAAGGTGTCTGCGGGCAAGCGTCAATCATTTGTACCAAAGTTGGTTCGGTTAAAAGGCAAAAAATCAGAGGTGAGCGACGCTATCGCGGCTATCTACTCTATAAAAATAGCCCTGATTTTACGCCCATCAAAGTACGTAATACGCTTGAGGTTGGCGACGTAGGCTATCGTGCCATGGCAGATGACTATTTATGTGCAGTTTTTTACCAAAAGCCAAGGGTGCCCCGACAGCACGGCAGAAAAACCCTGGTGATTTCTGCCCATGGCGGCTATTTCGATAGTGATCTGGCTCTCAACCCAATGGCTGGATACCGTGATGAATGATGACGTGGTTTTTCAGGCGTTTCTAACGATAAGAAGGAAAAGCAGGAGACGCATTTTATTCCGCAGTACTACGATGAGTGGAAATATAATGATGATTATCAGCCGCACAAAGTAAAAAACAGCATGGGACGCGGCGGAGTGGTTGCAGAATTATCGCCATTTCCATTATGAAGGTGACACAAAATGGAAGATCGGTCAGGTACTGGTGAAAAATCGTCGATTGCGTGTGGAACACAAAGCCGCATTAAGCGATGTATTGATCGTTAACACTCAGCTTAAATATGAGATTGATTTCGATCCGCTGTTGGCGAGCGTTCAGCGAGTGATTGATTTCAAGAAGGAAAGGAAAGTGCTGAATATCAACGGTGAGCGCTATAACACGCTGGTGTTCTCCCATTACCGCTGTAATGTTGCACTGCTGGAGAATCAGATATCGACTTACCGGGGTGTATCCCGCACTGGATAACCTGTCTGAGGAGCAGACTCTGGTCAGAGTAACGCGCACAACGTTTACGCACGAACACGATAGCTTGCCCTTTCAGCGTTACGATGAAGATCTGGTCGACGCTGCGTTATCCCATGGCGCATTTGCCTGTCGTGTAAACACTGCTGACCTCACACGTTGCCTGAACGCAGAAGAGGCCGGGAATAAAACCCGTGCTTAAAGTTGCAACTTCGTCAGCGCAGGGGTTGATTCGTTTATCTGAAACACACTGACCAAGTTTGGTAAGATGATGCCCTTCTGGCGCAGTCATTGTGCCGTGTACTCTGAATTACTCACTAGTCAGTGCTTTTTGCGTTGCCTGACCAATCTGCACCACCCACGGCGATATTGACCTGTTCGATGCCTGTAGATTGCTCACGTGAGGCGGTGTCAATTTCATTGATGATGGTGCTGAGCTGATGAATACGTTGCAGTAAATCGTCCATTGCCGACTGGTTTTTGACGGAAATACGATAACCCGCTTCAATTTTCCAGCGATTCGTTAATCAACGTTTCAATCTCCTTCACCGCAGTTTCGCTGCGCTGTGCCAGTACACGCACTTAGGTGGCAAGCACGACGAAGCCTTTACCGTGCTCAAGGCACCGCCAGCCAGGAACGGATTGCGTGTGTTAGTAATATTAACCAGCAGGCTGCTTTTGCTCAGCATACCAACGATCACCTATCCCCACTGCAGCACTACCTGAAAAACCATCATCTATTCCTGTTAGTTTGGTGATAGGATATTGTCACGGTACTCCAGCGTGACGTCATGGGCACCAAGAATCTGGCTCAGTGCACCTTCGGACCAGTCAGGACGCTGGTTAGCACGCCTTGGGTGGTAGAGGTTATTACCGAGCTCGTTGCCTTTTTCGTATTAATCACGAAGAATGCCCATCTTCGCCAATGCGCTTTTCCAAAATTCGTTGCTGTATTAGGGTGAATTCATGCTTGATATCGATGCCGACAAACTGGATGCCGATAATCTGGCCTGATATACCCTTGATGGGTGTATATTGGGTGATGTACTGCTTGCCGAACAGCGGAGCCAGTCCGCTATGGTTTCCACACATTCATAATGCTGATGTAGGCCGCGCTTTCCCTGTCGAAGCCGGGTGCTGATGGTGCGGGTGCCATCCTCTCTTTTTTCAATGAGGTCGTTGTGCGCAAAAAAATCATTGCCGTTTCGCACAAACAGTGTTGAAATCGCGCCAGTACAGCTGAGAAAATCATCTAAGATGGCAGTGTTCACATTCAATTGCGTATCGCCCGCTTTCAGCGCGGGCTGTGTGTGAATCATCGCCGTAAGGCACTCGCTGGGTGGTATCAATGCTATATTGGGTATAGAGGAAATTGGCGAACAGCGTGCTGTAGTTACCCCTTTCTCTTGTAACCCGGCATCGTACATAGTAATCACGTCTGTCACATGTCACACCAGGTCACCTGGCTCTGCATATCGTGCAGCGATCAGCGCTTTTAACTGATCGCCAGCAGAATGTGTCAGTGGCAGTGTGAAAACCAAAAACAGCACGCCCAGACTCAGCGAGGCGATTGCCCGAGAGCTTGATGCCTAAACCCAGTATCGAAAAGAAGAAAATTTCAGCATGCTATGTCTCTTTTATTAGAGCAATCCGTGCTGAAAAATGACCCATGATGTCATCAAACCGCCGTACAACCAAGCGCCAGTAACGGTATAGTAGAGTAAGTAAATAATTCATCTGATTTGTGTAACTTTACATTGCAGTCTTTATTATAAATCATTTCGAATTTGTATTTAAAAATTTATTTTTGGTGATAGGGTGTTAGGCAACCCGAGTTTATGCTTAACGATGTGCAGAAAGAAAAAAAAGAGAGAACTCACATGGTAAAAATTTTGCCAGATACCCTGAACGGGATTGATGTCCTGCATGCAACCCAAGTGGTCAGCAGGTGTATCCGTTACCGACGATATTCTTTTTATGGCTATACCTCGTCCAAGGACGTATACGCCTATTTTAGCTATGCGTTAGCATAAGTAGGGTTTCGTGTTATTTCGCCTAATGCGGCGATGCACGGCGGGCGTGTTATGACAGTGATGAGGCCGCCATTTTCGCCATTTCTGGGACATTCTGCAATTTAACGTGCAGGAACTTCCGGAGCTGATATATGCCGCGCACCAGCCTTAGTGGATTGCGGATGAGAAAATTGGCGTTGCGGGCGCAACGCTCGGCGGCATAATCGAATTGGCCAGCATGGTGCACTATCCGTGGATTTCAGCCCTCGCGGCGTCTATGTGTCCGGATATTTTCTGCGCTTTCGCGCTTGCTTTTCCCTCCGGCCCCGCAAAAAGCTAGGGATCTGACGATTTGTTGCACTAAGTTGGCGTAGAGACGTGGTGCCCGCTGCCGATAGCGCGCTTGTATGCGGCACTGAAAGCGTATAATTAGCATCATAACGTCACCTACCTGACGGAATGTGACGTGTGGGGCGGGGCATCGCATCACCCCGTTAGCGCTAACGGCGGCAGTCACTTCTTTACTAGGCATTTTGCCTCTGCGCTATTGACAAAGACGTCGATAGCTTGATGCGCGGATAGCCGCTACAACATGATGTATCCCATTCACGCGTTGTGGTTACTGCTCAGGATAGATGGATGTCATCTGCCAGTGGGTAAAGATCTGGCAATACGTTGTTACCCCATTTTTGGCATAAAGCGAGATGCCGCGTCCTTCTGTTGGTGGGTAAATACGGCTGGTGATACAGCTTTAACCTTTATTGACAAAGAATTACACTGAGGAGCGATCGATAAAAATCCACAGATCAAGCGTGTCGCCATTTGGCAGTGCCACACTGCGATAGCTGCCGACGCCCAGTCACAGATTGACTGTGATCCAACACCAAATGACGGGACTGCATATCGACATAAAATCGGGTGACGTAGCGCCGATCATCGCTGACGGCAATCTCGATGCCGAAGCGTTCCGCCTGGCTTTTTTAAATATCCCACATCATGTGAATTTCTGCCTGAAGTGCGCTAATCCCCAGCCTGCGTCGTTAGTTGTTCAGCGAAAAGCGGGTAGGGTATACGCTTCCCGACGCAGTGCTTGCACTTCCCGCACCGGCATCGTTCTGACGCGCCCTTGCGCATCTAGAGACAATTCGCGCGGCAGCGTGAGGCATCTCGGGTCCAGACGTCGGCCTGAGTGGGTTTCTCGGACTCCTACATATCCATTCAGCCGAACAGCAAGCGGCTTCCATCGATAGTGACGAAAGATTGTGGTGCGTAGAAATCGTGACCAGCATCCAATTTCTGAAAATGTTGTTCAAGCGTAAAAAAGTGGGCCGATTACCAGCGTCACAAAATATAGCCACTCTGAAAGCAATTTACGATAGCGATAGCCTTCGGGCGTCATGCCCTGCGGTGAAAACATCAGCAGGTATTTATCCCCAAGCGGGAAGAAATCTTGGCTCTACCACATATAGCCCAACCAGCGATCGGCTTTAGCCAAGCACCCCTTCCAGATGCCATTGAAACAGAGAGGTGCTGCTGTAGAGTAACACCTGACCCCTATCATTGGCATCACGCACGCCAACCACTATAAACCAGCAGCCATTCTGCTTCCAGACCTTAGGGTCGCGGAAATACATGATGCAGTCTGGTGGGGTGACTATCACCCCGTGTTTGGAAAAATGGAGGCCATCCTCGCTGGTGGCAATGTATTATACCTGGCGGATCGCGCCGTCACATCATTCCAGACACCCTGTAACTACACGTGACAGGTATAGATAAGCGTAAGAAGGCCATTGTTATTCACGGCGCAATCGGAAAAACAATAATCCCTATCTAAGGCGTCGCCGGGTGCCAGAGCAATGGATTAATGCTGCCAGTGCACCAGATTGTGGTTTATCATGTGCCCAAATGCATGGGCACCCAATGTTGATCGTAAGGATGGTGTTGATAAAACACATGATAGTGACAATCACAGTACGCCAACCCATTTGGATCGTTCATCCATCCTGTGGGGAGCAGATGGAAAACCGGGCAAAAACGCGCTTTTCGCTACTTTTCCAGCAGGTGCTGGGCCTAACTGGTATCGTGAAGCGTTTGGTTTTATCATGGCATGCACCTGTCATCGTTGCTGAATAACAGTTCCTCTGGGAGAGAGCCGTCCGAATTGGATGATAAAATTGTCGACGTAAACACTGAGGATGGCAAACGGTCGTGTCGGGTATCTGAGAGATATGTCACGATTATTTTCGCTAACTCGTTAATAATAAGCGATTTATATTGATTTTTATAAGTTTAGTTTCCAAAAAGCGACATAGTGTCCATGACAAAATGGCTAGAGAACACCTTGCGCTTATTAACGGGGTAAGTATAATGACGCTTCATTTTTTAGCAGCATACACACACGTTCCTTGCTTCCAATGGGCCGCGTCTGACCCCGACAGGAGGCTGAAAAATCCGTAAGGAGCTTTCGATGCGTCATTACGAAATCGTATTTATGGTTCATCCTGACCAAAGCGAACAGGTTCCGGGCATGATAGAGCGCTACACTGGTGCTATCACTGGTGCAGAAGGCAAGATCCACCGTCTGGAAGACTGGAGCCGCCGTCAGCTGGCTTACCCGATCAACAAACTGCACAAGGCACACTACGTTCTGCTGAACGTTGAAGCTCCGCAGGAAGTGATCGATGAGCTGGGAACTAACTTTCGCTTCAACGATGCCATTATCCGCAGCATGGTTATGCGTACAAAACACGCTATAACTGAAGCATCACCGATGGTGAAAGCGAAAGACGAACGCCGTGAGCATCGTGATGAATACACTGAAGCCGGTGATGATGCTGAAGCTAGGGATTCTGAAGAGTAATTGCCGTGGCGACCTCTAATCGTCTAGAACTGTCTGGCATGATATGCAAGGCACCGGTACGAAAGGTCAGCCCATCGGGGATTCTTCAGTGCCAGTTTATGCTTGAGCACCGCTCAGTACAGGAGGAAGCCGGACTTCGTCGGCAAGCATGGTGTCGTATTCCCCTGATTATCAGCGGACGTGAGTCGCAAGCAATTACCCATAGTATAACGGTCGGTATCCATATCAGGGTTCAGGGCTTTATTTGCAGCCATCAAGGGCGAAATGGTTTGAACAAGTTGGTGTTACATGCTGAGCAGATTGAATTGATAGATTCTGGAGAGTAGCCAAATGGCACGTTATTTCCGTCGTCGCAAGTTCTGCCGTTTTACCGCGGAAGGCGTTCAAGAGATTGACTATAAAGATATCGCAACTCTGAAAAACTACATCACTGAAAGTGGTAAAATTGTCCCGAGCCGTATCACCGGTACTCGTGCCAAGTATCAGCGTCAACTGGCCCGTGCTGTCAAGCGCGCGCGCTACCTGTCTTTGTTGCCGTACACTGATCGTCAACATTAATCGGCCACAGTCCACTAACGAGACTTTGAGAGGATAAGGTAATGCAAGTTATTTTGCTTGATAAAGTAACAAACCTGGGCAGCCTGGGTGATCAGGTAAACGTTAAGGCGGGCTACGCTCGTAACTTCCTGGTTCCGCAGGGAAAAGCCGTGCCCGCAACCAAGAAAAACGTTGAGTTCTTCGAAGCGCGTCGCGCAGCATTGGAAGCCAAATTTGCTGATGTTCTGGCTGCTGCTCAAGCGCGTGTTGCGCAACTGACTGAACTCGGTACTGTTACCCTCGCGTCCAAAGCAGGCGACGAAGGCAAACTGTTCGGTTCTATCGGTACGCGTGATATCGCTAATGCTGTTACCTCTGCTGGCGTTGCTATCGCTAAAAGCGAAGTTCGCCTGCCGAACGGTGTACTGCGTACACTTGGCGAGCACGAAGTGAGGTTTCAGGTTCACAGCGATGTGTTCGCTACGCTGAACGTGCTGGTTGTTGCTGAATAAGCAATGCCACGGTGCCTTCGGGCGCTGAGCGTTATAAAGCTCCAACCTTAGGTCGGCGTTTTTCGTTTTATGGGCTATCAGTAAGCACAGCAAAGGTAATTGGGTGTATGCTACTAACTCCACGTTTCTGGTGGGGCAGCTCTGGCCAACACGGTGTTCGAAAAGAGCGACTGGGAGGCACGCAGTGGCTTTAAAGAGGTTTGCGTCCAGAACAAGCACTGCTGCGTCCAGGCATTCCACGCAGCGCCAGACGCATGGGACGCTTTGTTGCGCAGTATCGCAACGAACTGGCACAACAGCGCCATTGGCAGATCATTACGTCGACACCAGCGTGCTCGGGTGAATTCACATTGCTCTATACTATGGCAGTAAAGATCTGCAGCGCAATCATAAGCAAGGTACCACGGGATTTTCTGCTCGCGCAGTGTAACGCCTGAATGGACCTTAAACGCATGCTAAGAAATACGCCATCGGATTTGCGCGTGAAGTGCGCACCCGCCCGCTGGCCATCCGCTGTTTCAATCCCCAACTCAGATAGCATTCTCTGCGTATTAATCTGCGTATTAAGTCGCAGTTTGACCTTGTTTGCCCGGCACGCAGGTTGCTCAGTGGCTTATCTCTTCCTTCCACCTGAGCCATTGCAAAAATATCGTTGACAGGCAGATTATTATCCCTGAACAGCTGTGCTAACGTTTGTCCAGCGGCAATCGGGGGTAAGTCTGCCAGGCTGGCGCGGCTAGTTCTGCCGGGGCTGGCGAGCTGTCTGCGAGGTTAGCGTTCATTAACGCTGATTCATTGAGTGTGATGGGTATGGCAGATGACGGAGTCCGTGACGTTAGCGGTGAATATGGCCACAGTAGTGCGATCAGCAGCAGTGCGCGAAAGCAATTAGAATCGTACGGCGGTGGAAGGCAGACAAAGGATCCATCCAGTGATAGCTGTCAGGGTGATGCCACAGTTCTCTCAATAGATCACGCACACGTCCAAACAGTGTTGACAGAGAGAGGGAGCATTACGCTGTTTTTCAGCCTGAGCCAAAGGCAAACGCGGAAGAACGCGTAGCACGCTGCGAATCAGCGATTGATAATCCCTCGCGGGGGTTACTGTTTCCTGGGTGCGATTCTGCCCATGCTGACCTCTCTTGTAACGATAGCAACCTGTAAAACTGCCCAGTATATAGGTAACGTGCCAACGAAAGTAATAAAGAAGATATAATCACTAACGTGTTGATGCTTAAGGTAATAAATTTGAGAGAAAGTGGAACCCTTAGTATAGAATAGGACATAGTATTCGCTCGCCTTTCATACTGGTTAGAACAGATTTTCTCGATTTTGTGCCGATCTTCGCGGTATCTGCTGGCTGCCAACGTCTCTGCAAGATGCAGTATGACTAGTATAACGATCACACAGAAGATTTTACCCTGCCGTCCAACGCTGTTATGCTGCGTTTTCATTTTTTTACACAATGAGGAACATCCATAAGCACCATCCGCAGCAGGTACGGCGTGCGCATTGCCTGCTAGTACATCACGCAAACCTGCAAACAAGGGCTTCATGGATCAATCCTTCCAGGCCAGATTCTTGCAACTGTTGACCAACCTGGAAACCAAAACTGTAACTAGCCTGCGCCTAAACCCTCTCGTAAGAAAGGGTGCTTATGGATGTTCCTCATTGTGTAAAAAAATGAAAACTTTGTACATCGCGTGCTGCGTGAAATTCATGAACGTGCTGATACGATGCGCTATGAGTACCAGCAAGCGTTGGCTGTTGAAGGACAAAATTTCCCCTTGCAGACAATGCTGGTAAGGACGGCGTCAACCAGACTGAGTCCGGTTTGCAATTCCGCGTTCTGACCTAGGGTGAAGGGGCGATCCATAACGTCAAGATCACGTGCGTGTGCACTATACGGGCCGTCTGATCGATGGCAGCCTATTTGATAGCTCTGTGCAGCGCAGGCAGCCGACAGAGTTTCCGATGAGCAGAGTTATTCCTGGCTGGATTGAAGCGCTGACGCTTATGCCGGTCGGTTCCAAATGGGGAACTCTATATTCCTTCCGCATAGCCTGGCGTACGGCGAACGTGGTGCAGATGTATCCATTCCGCCTTTCAGCGCACTGATTTTGAAGTCGAACTACTAGAAATCCTCTAATGCAGATGCGGTGGGGCGTTGAATGATGCTCCCTGCAAATCCTGATAAAGACGGTTCAACGGGCTGGTTCAACGCCCACTGTGACACTATATCGCTTACGGCTTCGTCAACGGCGCTTTCATTCATGATGTGGATGACAGGGCAGGGGATATCTTTTCTTCAACCACTGTTTGTATCGGAGTGTAGTACTCAACTAAAACTGGCCACGGGTTTAGAGTTTTTCCAGAACCGATTTTCTGATTGGTTTGGTGGTAACTCACCGTTATAGTCGTGCGGTCTGAGTGTACTGTAATATCCCGCGATATAGTC
>JBPETC010000011.1:0-29680 GCA_051710325.1 Symbiopectobacterium sp. | reverse complement strand
AAATCTGCACGCTGTGCAACCGATTGAAACGCCTCAATCGTAATCTGAAATGCACGATAGGCTTATCGGTACTTACATCAAACGTGAGTATTACGTTTGATGATGTATTAGGTTATTGAATGAATGAGCAATTCATTGAATACATAACCAGAATTATTTAGGATATGCAGTTAATTGTGTAATATGTAGTTAATTATGTTGGTGTATTTATGTGTGTAGTTTACTTCACTGGGTGTTGAAGTTGTAAGTAGAGATAATTTTTATTTTTCATGCTTTTTCTTATGTGTGCTACTTTATAGAAGAAAAGTGGCATAGCGGTTTATTAAGCACGACAGAAACAAAAATTATGTTTATAAAATATTTATTGTGTTTTTCGTTTGGCAACTATTTTTCGGTGGGCAAAAGTTCCCTCTTAACCCAAATAACAGCGCAGAACACGTGTTTTTTAGGAATACTCTTATAATTAGTTTTTAGGAATACTCTTATAATTAATATAGTAATTAACTGACGAACTTAGTGGTTAACGGTAAAAGCCTCAATTGTTTTCCGTAACCTTAAATAAAGAAAAATCGGCAGTTTTATTACCAAAAGAAAATAGAATATACCAAAAGAAAATAGAATAGCACCAGACATTATTGTAAGCGTGAAATAAAGTGAACGGTATTATTGGGTGAAAATGTGACAGGTATCGATCTAGAGCGTGCTGCGGGCAAGCGCCGGGAGCAGGTGATGCAGGAAGAATACGGCGACGGTTTCACAAGTGTTTTATGATTAATGGTAAATTTAAGTAAAAATGAGAAATTATTACTCAATCTTTCTGATTGTTTATCCAAAAATAATTTTTCCTTAAATTTTCATGGCGTTAATCTCTCTTAATTTCAGTTTGTTATTCCATTTTATGCCATTCATGTTCGTCTTGAGGCAGAAATAATTCTAAAGCGCATCTGCTCTGGCTTGACAAGGTTTTCATACCATCCGTAAACTCATCAATGTGGGAATTTGTGGGATAAAGTGATGAAAAGGGTCATGAAGAGGTAACTCGAACATGTTTCGTTGGGCTACGCTGATTAACCTTGACAGTAAAGGTCGGCTCGCCGTTCCTACCCGTTATCGGGTAGCTCTGTCGGAGACATCGCAAGATTAGATGGTTTGCACCATTGACCTCCATCAGCCCTGTCTAATGCTTTACCCCTGCCTAAGTAGGAAATCATTGAACAAAAATTATCACGTCTGTCGAGCATGAATCCCGCAGAGCGCCGCGTGCAGCGGTTGCTATTGGGTCATGCCAGTGAGTGTCAGATGGACAATGCCAGGCGTCTGCTGATTTCCAGTACGTTACGGCAACATGCGAGCTTGACGAAAGAAAAAGAAGTGATGCTGGTCGGGCCAAGTTCAACAAGTTTGAACTGTGGGATGAGCATGCCTGGTATCAACAGGTCAAGGACGATATTGACGCTGAGCAATCCTCTGATGTCCCTTTGTCCGAAAGATTGCAGGATTTATCACTACAGTCATGCTGAAAGAAATACATGTCGGAAAACTATAAACACACCACTGTGCTGTTGGATGAAGCGGTTAATAGCCTCAATATTCGCGCTGACGGCACATACATCGATGGCACGTTTGGCCGTGGTGGCCATTCGAGGCTAATCCTTTCTCGTCTCGGACCGGGAGGACGCCTTGTGGCTATCGATCGCGATCCTCAAGCTATATCGGCAGCTGAGGCGATTCAAGATTCACGTTTTTCTATTATTCACGGACCTTTTTCCGCGTTGGCAAGTTACGTGGAGACTCTGGGGTTAACCGCGCGTATTGACGGCGTGTTGCTCGATTTGGGCGTCTCTTCACCGCAACTGGACGATCCGGATCGCGGTTTTTCCTTTATGCGCGATGGCCCGTTAGATATGCGTATGGACCCGACGCGCGGGCAGTCAGCGGCGCAATGGTTGCAAACGGCAGAAATCGATGACATTGCCTGGGTGCTGAAAACCTTTGGCGAAGAGCGGTTTGCCAAACGCATTGCACGCGCCATTGTGAAACGTAACAGCACAGAACCGATGACGCGTACAGGCGAGTTGGTGGCGCTGATTACGGCGGCGAGCCCGATCAAAGAGCGGCATAAGCATCCCGCAACCCGCAGTTTTCAGGCAATCCGTATCTATATCAACAGTGAATTGGATGAGATCAAGCAGGCGCTGAACGGTGCGCTAACGGCACTCGCCCCGCAGGGCCGCTTATCGATCATCAGTTTTCATTCTCTGGAAGATCGAATTGTGAAGCGTTTTATGCGCCATCACAGTCGTGGGCCACAGGTGCCGGCCGGGATACCGCTTACTGAAGCACAACTGCGTGCACAAGGTGGTCAAACGTTGAAAACGGTAGGCAGGATGATGCCGCCGGAAGCTGAAGTGGCAGAAAACCCGAGAGCGCGTAGCTCTGTGTTACGTATCGCGGAACGGCTAGCGGAATGATAAGCAATAAGCGGCATAGCCTGGCAGGCATTATCGGCCAGGACATTCTTCGTCACGGCAAATTGCCACTGCTGCTGCTGATTTGTGCGTTGGTTTCTGCGGTGCTGGTGGTGACGACCGCGCACAAGACACGCTTGCTGACCGCATATCGCGAGCAGTTGTTGTTGGAGCGTGATGCGTTGGATATCGAATGGCGCAACCTGATTCTGGAAGAGAACGCATTGGGCGATCACAGTCGGGTGGAACGTATCGCAACGGAAAAGCTGCATATGGGGCATATAGACCCGGCACAGGAAAATATTGTAGTCAAACAGTGAGTCTGGTTGAACATGAGAGCATAGGTACTTATTTGGTATGAAAGCAGCACGTATAGGAAAGTTTAAACGACAGGAAGATAAGGCCAGCTTTGTAAGCTGGCGTTTTGCTTTGCTCTGTTCAGGCATGCTGTTAGCAATGGTGGGGCTGATGTTACGCACCGCCTATTTGCAGGTGATCAACCCGGATCATCTAGTACGTGAAGGGGACATGCGCTCCCTGCGCGTGCAGGAGGTTCCCACCTCGCGCGGCATGATCAGCGATCGAGCCGGGCGTCCGTTGGCGGTTAGCGTACCCGTTAACGCCATCTGGGCCGATCCCAAAGAGTTGAATGAACACGGCGGCGTGTCGCTCGATACCCGCTGGAAAGCGCTTTCTGATGCGCTGGATTTGCCGTTCGATCAGATGGCGGCGAAAATCAACGCTAACCCGAAAGGGCGCTTTGTCTATCTGGCACGTCAGGTAAACCTTGCTATCGGTGAATATGTTCAGAAACTCAAACTGCCTGGTATTTATTTGCGCCAGGAGTCACGCCGTTACTATCCTGCCGGTCAGGTCACGTCTCACCTGATTGGTCTCACCAATATTGATGGGCAGGGCATTGAGGGCGTTGAAAAAAGTTTCGATCGTTGGCTCACCGGACAACCCGGTGAGCGCACGGTGCGAAAAGACCGCTTTGGTCGCGTGATTGAAGATATCTCTTCCGTTGACAGTCAGGCTGCACACAACCTGATGTTGAGTATTGACGAGCTCCTGCAAGCGTTGGTTTATCGCGAGCTGAACAACGCCGTGGCCTTCAATAATGCGGAATCTGGCACCGCCGTGCTGGTTGATGTCAATACCGGTGAAGTGCTGGCGATGGCTAACAGCCCTTCCTACAATCCAAACAATCTAGCGGGTACTCCATCCGATGTCATGCGTAACCGTGCTATCACCGATATTTTTGAACCGGGTTCGACGGTAAAACCGATGGTGGTGATGACGGCTCTGCAACGTAATGTTGTCAAAGAAAATAGCCTGCTCAATACCTTGCCCTATTACATCAACGGTCATGAGATTAAAGACGTCGCCCGCTACGCGGAACTGACTCTGACCGGGATACTACAGAAGTCGAGTAACATCGGTGTTTCGCGGCTGGCGTTAGCGATGCCCTCCTCAGCGTTGCTAGACACTTACTCCCGTTTTGGTTTGGGAAAAGCGACCAATTTGGGGTTGGTCGGAGAAAGCAGTGGCTTATACCCTCAAAAACAACGGTGGTCTGACATAGAGAGGGCCACCTTTTCTTTCGGCTATGGATTGATGGTGACGCCGCTGCAACTAGCTCGTGTTTACGCCACTATCGGTAGCTATGGTATCTATCGTCCGCTCTCCATTACCAAAGTCGATCCACCAGTGCCTGGGGAACGCATTTTCGCCGAGCCTATTGTGCGCACAGTGGTGCATATGATGGAAAGCGTTGCTCTGCCCGGTGGCGGTGGAACCAAGGCTGCGATCAAGGGATACCGTGTTGCCATTAAAACCGGTACGGTAAAAAAAGTGGGACCAGACGGCAAATACATCAACAAATACATTGCCTACACCGCAGGCATCACGCCTGCCAGCAACCCGCGCTTTGCGCTGGTGGTGGTGATTAACGATCCTAAGGCGGGTAACTACTACGGTGGTGCGGTTTCTGCACCAGTGTTCGGTGCCATCATGAGCGGAGTCTTGCGCACCATGAACGTTAAGCCGGATGCGTTGCCCATCGGCGATAAAAATGATTTTATGATTAACCATAAAGAGGTTTCAGGTGGAAGATCGTAATCTGTGCGATTTACTAGCACCGTGGGTGCAAGATGTCCCATCTCGCCAACTACGGGAAATGACGCTGGACAGCCGTGTTGCAGCGGCGGGCGATCTGTTTGTGGCCGTAGTTGGCCACAGCGTGGATGGGCGTCAGTACATTCCTCAGGCTATTGCTCAAGGGGTGGCGGCCGTGATCGCAGAGGTAGACGATGAAGCTGCCGATGGCACGGTACGTGAAATGCACGGCGTTCCGGTTGTGTATCTGAGTAAATTGAACCAACGTCTGTCGGCGTTGGCGGGGCGTTTTTATCAGCAGCCTGCGGAAAAATTACGACTGGTCGGTGTAACCGGCACCAACGGTAAAACCACAACCACACAATTGCTGGCCCAATGGAGCCAGCTGCTGGGCGATACCAGCGCCGTAATGGGTACCGTGGGTAATGGTCTGTTAGGGCGCTTCAATCCCACAGCGAATACCACGGGCTCGGCCGTCGATATACAGCACGTTCTTAATCAGTTGGTTGAACAAGGCGCGACTTTTGCTGCGATGGAAGTTTCCTCGCACGGCTTGGTGCAACACCGCGTTGCAGCGTTGCCGTTTTCGGCGGCAGTTTTCACCAATCTGAGCCGTGACCATCTGGATTACCACGGTGATATGGAAAACTATGAGGCTGCCAAGTGGTCTCTGTTCTCCGAACATAAAGTGGGTCAGGCGATCATCAAAGCTGACGATGAAGTGGGGTGGCGCTGGCTGCTGCAGTTGCCGGATGCCGTGGCGGTGACGCTGCACAATAATCTGGTGCCAAGCTGCCGTGACCGCTGGCTGAAAGCCAGCACCGTCGATTATCACGACGAAGGCGCTTCAATTGCGTTTGACTCTAAATGGGGCGACGGTCGCATAGAAAGTCGTCTTATGGGTGAATTTAACGTCAGTAATCTGCTAATGGCGCTGGCAACGTTACTTTCCCTTGGCTATCCATTGGATGGATTACTGGAAACCGGCGCACAATTGCAGCCGATTTGCGGTCGCATGGAAGTGTTTAAAGCACCGGGTAAACCGACTGTGATTGTGGACTACGCCAACACGCCGGATGCGATGGAGAAAGCGCTGGCGGCGGTGCGTCCGCATTGCTCCGGTCAGCTGTGGTGCGTATTCGGTTGCGGCGGTGATCGTGACAAAGGTAAGCGCCCACTTATGGGAGCCATAGCGGAACAACTGGCCGATCGCGTTGTGGTGACGGACGATAACCCCAGGAGCGAAGAGCCGCAGGCTATCGTGAAAGATATTCTTGCCGGTCTGTTGGATGCCGGGCGGATACTGGCGGTACACGGTCGCGCCGAAGCAGTGACCAACGCCATTATGCAGGCCAACGTGGACGATATTGTATTGATTACAGGTAAAGGCCATGAAGATTATCAACTGGTTGACAATCAGCGTATCGATTATTCCGATCGCGTGGCTGCCGCGCGTCTTCTGGGGATTATTGCATGATTCGCGTTACGTTGCAGCAATTGGCCACGGCGTTAAATGCCACACTCCTCGGCGAAGATGTAGCGGTAGAAACTGTATGCACCGATACCAGAAAATTGACGCTGGGTTGCCTGTTTATTGCCCTGCGCGGTGAAAAGTTTGATGCTCATGATTATGCCCATCAGGCAGTACGCGGCGGTGCGGCGGCTCTGTTTGTCAGTAAGCACTTGCAAATCAACGTGCCGCAATTGCTGGTGGGGGATACCCGTTTAGCGTTGGGCGAACTGGGTGCCTGGATGCGTCGCCAATCTTCTGCACGCGTGGTGGCATTGACCGGTTCTTCCGGTAAAACCTCCGTCAAAGAGATGACGGCCGCTATTTTGCGCCAGTGTGGCGACGTGCTTTACACCGACGGCAATTTCAATAACGACATTGGCGTGCCATTAACGCTGTTGCGCCTGACCCTTGATCATCGCTTTGCGGTGATTGAGTTGGGGGCTAACCATATTGGTGAGATTGCCTATGCTGCTAATCTGGTGCGTCCGGATAGCGCGCTGGTAAATAACCTTGCAGCCGCACATCTGGAAGGGTTTGGATCGTTAGACGGTGTCGCGCGAGCTAAAAAGGAGATCTTCAACGGCTTGCCTACCAAGGGTATTGCGGTCATCAACGCCGATAGTAATGACCTGAGGCTTTGGCACGACGTGCTGCGCGATAAAACAGTATGGCAATTTTCACCGCAGCAAGGTGAAAACACAGACTACTACGCCAGCTATATTCGCAATGAAAATGGAGGCACTCTGTTTGAACTCCATACGCCGTTTGGCTCGCTGGAGGTCAACGTGCCGCTTCCGGGTCGACATAACGTGGCAAACGCGCTGGCGGCTGCCGCACTGGCGATGTCCGTAGGCGCAGGGTTGCAGCAGGTGAAAGACGGGCTAGCGCAGCTCGAGGCCGTGCCGGGGCGCTTGTTTCCCATCATGCTGGAGGCAAACAAACTGCTGCTGGACGACAGCTACAACGCCAATGTGGGGTCGATGACTGCGGCGGTGCACACGCTGGCGGAGATGCCGGGCTACCGTGTACTGGTGGTGGGCGACATGGGTGAACTTGGTAAGGGTGCCGAGGCGTGTCATAAGACGGTGGGCCAAGTGGCGCGTGACACAGGCATTGATACGGTATTGAGCATTGGTACCTTGAGTCAGGCCATCAGCCTCACCAGTGAACGTGGTGAACATTTTTCCGATCTGGCCGCATTAATAGCACGTTTGCAAACGTTGCTATCAGCACATGTCACGATCAGCATTTTGGTTAAAGGCTCACAGAGTTCTGCGATGGAGCATGTGGTACACGCATTACAGGAGAATGCAGCATGTTAGTATGGCTAACCGAGTATCTGGTCAAGTTTTATTCCAGCTTTAACGTCTTCTCGTATTTGACGTTTCGCGCCATTGTCAGCCTTCTTACCGCGTTAGTGATCTCCTTGTGTATGGGATCGCATTTAATCGTCTGGTTGCAAAAATTGCAGATCGGGCAAGTGGTGCGCAATGAAGGGCCTGAATCTCATTTCAGCAAACGTGGCACTCCAACCATGGGCGGTGTCATGATTCTGGCCGCAATCATCGTTTCGGTGCTGCTATGGTCCAACTTGTCCAACCCCTATGTGTGGTGCGTGCTATTGGTGATGCTGGGCTACGGTATCGTCGGCTTTGTCGATGATTACCGCAAAGTGGTACGTAAAGACACCAATGGGTTGATCACGCGCTGGAAATATTTCTGGCAATCGCTGATTGCGGTAGTGGTAGCGTTTACCCTGTATGCCATCGGAAAAGGCACACCGGCTACGCAGCTGGTGGTGCCGTTCTTTAAAGATGTAATGCCGCAATTGGGCTTGTTCTATATTTTGCTGACCTACTTTGTCATCGTCGGCACCAGTAACGCGGTCAACGTCACTGACGGACTGGATGGTTTGGCGATTGTGCCGACCGTGTTTGTCGCCGCTGGTTTTGCGCTGGTCGCGTGGGCGACGGGCAACATGCATTTCGCCGGTTACCTACATATCCCTTATATCCGCCACGCCAGTGAACTGGTGATCGTCTGTACGGCGATCGTCGGCGCGGGCCTGGGTTTCCTGTGGTTTAACACCTATCCGGCGCAGGTGTTTATGGGCGATGTCGGCTCACTGGCGCTCGGTGGAGCGTTGGGCTCTATTGCCGTCCTGCTGCGTCAGGAATTCTTGCTGGTGATTATGGGCGGGGTATTCGTGGTTGAAACCCTGTCGGTGATCCTTCAGATCGGTTCATTCAAGCTACGCGGGCAGCGTATATTCCGCATGGCACCGATTCATCATCACTATGAACTTGAAGGGTGGCCAGAGCCGCGCGTGATTGTGCGTTTTTGGATTATTTCGCTGATGCTGGTGCTGATTGGCCTGGCAACCCTGAAAGTACGGTAACACTATGATGGACTATCAGGGTAAAAATGTTGTCATTATTGGCCTGGGGATCACCGGGCTTTCCTGCGTTGATTTCTTCCTGATGCGCGGTGTGACGCCGCGCGTGGTGGATACCCGTGTTAGTCCGCCTGGTTTGGATAAGTTGCCTGCCGAGGTTGATCGCCATCTTGGTTCGTTAAATGAAGACTGGCTATTAGCGGCTGACCTGATCGTCGCCAACCCCGGTATTACACTGGCAACACCCGCGCTGGCCGATGCCGCCGCCGCAGGCGTAGAGATTGTAGGCGATATCGAGTTGTTTTGTCGTGAAACGCAGGTACCGATTGTAGCAATTACTGGCTCAAACGGTAAAAGTACGGTCACTACGCTGGTCGGTGAAATGGCTAAGGCAGTCGGTTGGTTGGTCGGTGTCGGCGGAAATATTGGCTTGCCGGCACTGACACTGCTGAAAAAGCCGTGCCAACTGTACGTGCTAGAGTTGTCGAGCTTCCAGTTAGAAACCACATCCAGCCTGCACGCCGCTGCTGCTAACATTCTCAACGTCACGGAAGATCATACCAACCGCTATCCATTTGGTATCCAACAGTATCGTGCTGCCAAGTTACGCATCTATGACCATGCACAGGTATGTGTGGTGAACGCCGATGATGCGCTAACCATGCCGATCAAAGGCGCTGACTCGCGCTGCATCAGCTTTGGCGTTGATGTGGGCGACTATCACCTCAATACCCAGCATGGCGAAACCTGGCTGAGTGTGAAAGGCGAGCGTGTTTTGAATACCAAAGAGATTTCCCTGGTGGGGCAACATAACCATACCAATGCGCTGGCGGCGCTAGCATTGTCGGATGCTGTGGGAATTCCTCGCGCGCCAGCGTTAACGGCACTCACTACTTTTACTGGTTTGCCGCACCGTTTCCAGTGCGTGTGGCAGCGTAACGGCGTGCGCTGGATTAACGATTCCAAGGCAACCAACGTTGGCAGCACCGAAGCGGCGCTGAACGGATTGCAGGTTAAAGGTACGCTGCATTTGCTGTTAGGCGGCAACGGTAAGTCGGCCGATTTTTCGCCGCTGCTGCGTTATCTCCAGGGTGATAATATTCGCCTGTATTGCTTCGGGCGTGATGGTTCTCAACTGGTGACGTTGCGCCAAGAGATAGCAGAGCAAACCGAGACGATGGAGCAAACTCTGCGCGTGATTGCTACGCGCCTCGAACCGGGCGATCTGGTACTGCTGTCTCCGGCGTGTGCCAGCTTCGATCAGTTCAAGAGCTTCGAACAGCGTGGCGATGAGTTCGCCCGATTGGCGGAGGAACTTGGCTGATGCGTTTTATTAGGCTTCCAGTGATTGAACGACTGGAAGGCTGGGTCATGGGGACGCAGGAAAGCGATGTGCAGAGCATCGTGATGTATGACCGCACCCTGCTCTGGCTGACGTTCGGGCTGGCCGTCATCGGGGTCGTGATGGTGACATCGGCATCCATGCCTGTGGGGCAGAGTCTGACCTGCGACCCGTTCTTTTTTGCCAAGCGTGACGCATTCTACCTTGGTCTGGCATTTGCGTTGGCATTAATCACCATGCGCGTGCCGATGGAAGTCTGGCAGCGTTGCAGCCCGATATTACTGCTGCTTACACTGGTGATGCTGCTGGTGGTGCTGGTGGTCGGCAGTTCGGTAAATGGTGCTTCGCGTTGGATTACGCTGGGGCCACTGCGCGTGCAGCCTGCGGAGTTGTCGAAGCTGGCGCTGTTTTGCTACCTCTCCAGCTACATGGTGCGCAAGGTAGAGGAAGTTCGTAACAACTTCTGGGGCTTTTGCAAACCGATGAGCGTGATGGTGGTACTAGCCGTTCTACTGCTGGCACAGCCCGATCTAGGAACGGTGGTTGTGCTATTTATCACCACGCTGGCGATGCTGTTTTTGGCTGGTGCTAAGCTGTGGAAGTTTCTCGCCATCATTAGCTGCGGCATGTTTGCCCTCTGTTTGCTGATTGTGGCAGAACCTTACCGTATGCGCCGCGTGACGTCGTTCTGGAATCCGTGGGAAGATCCGTTTGGCAGTGGCTACCAATTAACCCAGTCGCTTATGGCATTTGGCCGCGGCGAGCTGTGGGGGCAAGGATTAGGAAACTCGGTGCAGAAACTGGAGTATTTACCGGAAGCCCACACCGACTTTATTTTTTCCATTTTAGGCGAAGAGCTCGGCTATATCGGTGTGGTTTTGGCGTTGTTAATGATATTCTTCGTCGCTTTTCGGGCCATGTCAATTGGCAAGCGCGCGTTGGAGATCGATCAGCGATTTTCCGGCTTTTTGGCATGCTCTATCGGCATCTGGTTTAGTTTCCAAACCTTGGTAAACGTAGGCGCTGCTGCGGGAATGTTACCCATTAAAGGGCTGACGCTGCCGTTAATTAGTTACGGTGGCTCGAGCTTGATTATCATGTCGACCGCCATTGTGTTGCTGTTGCGGATCGATTTTGAGACACGCCTGACCAAGGCGCAGGCGTTCACGAGGAGTGCCAAATGAGTGGCGAAGGTAAGCGCTTGATAGTGATGGCTGGCGGCACCGGAGGACATGTCTTCCCGGGGCTGGCGGTCGCACATCATTTGATGGCGCAAGGTTGGCAGGTTCGTTGGCTGGGAACTGCCGATCGCATGGAAGCCGATTTAGTGCCCAAAAACGGCATTGAGATTGATTTTATTCGTATTTCTGGTTTGTGCGGCAAAGGGATTGCGTCACAACTGTGTGTGCCATTGCAGATTTATCGCGCGGTGCGTCAGGCACAATCGATCATGAAACGCTACCAACCGGATGTAGTGCTTGGCATGGGTGGATATGTGTCCGGACCGGGCGGTCTCGCTGCGTGGTTGTGCGGTATCCCGGTGGTGGTGCATGAGCAAAACGGCATTGCTGGGTTAACCAACCGCTGGCTGTCGCGCATTGCGCGCAAGGTATTACAGGCTTTTCCTGGTGCGTTTCCTAGCGCTGACGTGGTAGGCAATCCGGTTCGTACCGATGTGTTGGCGTTGCCTGTACCTGACGAACGTTTGGCCGGGCGTGAAGGCCCGATCCGTGTGCTGGTGGTGGGCGGAAGCCAAGGGGCTAGGGTGCTAAACCGTACGTTGCCTCACGTGGCCGTGCGACTGGGTGCTAACGTCACTGTCTGGCATCAGACGGGCAAAGGCGCGTTGGCTGAGGTGCAGCAGGCTTATGCAGCGGCAGGTGTACCGAAGCATGAAGTCACCGAATTTATTGATGATATGGCGCAAGCCTACAGTTGGGCCGACGTGGTGGTGTGCCGCTCAGGTGCGCTTACCGTCAGTGAGATTGCCGCCACCGGTTTGCCTGCGCTGTTTGTGCCCTTTCAGCATAAAGACCGGCAGCAATATTGGAATGCGTTGCCGCTAGAGGAAGCGGGTGCGGCAAAAATTATCGAGCAGTCGGCACTGAGTGTTGATGCAGTGAGCGATGTGCTGTCTGGTTGGGATCGCTCCACATTGCGCTATATGGCACAGCGTGCCCGTTCCGTAGCGATGCCGGATGCCACTGAACGCGTGGCCGCCGAAGTGGCCGCTGTCTCGTAGTAAGGTGCAGCTGACAGAATAGAATGCATGGGTGCTGGTCGTCTCCCCGTGACAAATGAATGAAGTACAAGTGAAAAGGTAGCGGTAGAAAAATGAATACACAGCAATTGGCAAAACTGCGTTCCATCGTGCCAGAAATGCATTGCGTGCGGCACATTCATTTTGTCGGCATCGGTGGGGCTGGCATGGGCGGTATTGCCGAAGTGTTGGCGAACGAAGGATACCACATCAGCGGTTCTGATCTGGCACCGAACGCGGTGACGCAGCAGTTGGCGGCGCTGGGGGCACAGATCTATTTTCATCATCGTCCTGAGAACGTGAAAGATGCCAGCGTAGTGGTGGTATCGAGCGCCATCAACGCAGATAACCCGGAAATCGTTGCGGCCCACGAGGCGCGTATTCCGGTGATCCGCCGCGCCGAAATGCTGGCCGAATTAATGCGTTTTCGCCACGGTATCGCGATTGCTGGAACCCACGGCAAAACCACGACAACCGCGATGATCGCCAGTATTTATGCCGAGGCAGGGTTGGACCCGACCTTTGTCAACGGCGGGTTGCTGAAAGCAGCGGGTGTTCATGCGCGCTTGGGCTCAAGTCGTTACCTGATTGCAGAAGTGGACGAAAGCGATACGTCCTTTCTGCATCTGCAACCGATGGTGGCGATTGTTACAAATATCGAAGCAGATCATATGGATAGCTATCAGGGCGATTTTGAAAATTTAAAGCAGACGTTCATCAACTTTTTGCACAATTTGCCATTTTATGGCCGTGCAGTGATGTGCGTGGATGATGCGGTGATCCGTGAATTGCTGCCACGCGTGGGGCATCATATCACTACCTACGGTTTTAGCGACGACGCCGATGTGCGCGTGGAAGAGTACCGTCAGTCCGGTGCGCAGGGGCACTTTACGCTAGCGCGTCAGGGTAAACCGCTATTGCAGGTTACTCTGAATGCACCGGGCCGCCATAACGCGTTGAACGCGGCAGCAGCGGTTGCTGTGGCGACGGAAGAGGGCATTGGTGGCACTGCAATCTTGCGCGCACTGTCCAGTTTTCAAGGAACCGGACGTCGTTTCGATTTTCTGGGCGAATTCCCGTTGGATGCGATAAATGGCAGCGCAGGCTGTGTGATGTTGGTAGATGACTACGGTCACCATCCGACAGAAGTGGATGCGACGATCAAAGCCGTTCGTGCTGGCTGGCCGGATAAACGCGTGGTGATGGTATTTCAGCCGCACCGCTACACGCGTACGCGCGATCTGTATGATGATTTTGCCCACGTGCTGTCGCAAGTGGATGTGTTGCTTATGCTGGATGTGTACTCGGCGGGAGAAAGCCCCATTCCCGGTGCTGATAGTCGCTCGCTGTGCCGTACCATTCGTGGAGTCGGCAAGGTCGATCCGATTCTGGTTACCGATCCGGATATGCTGGCTACGCTGCTAGCGCCAACGTTACACGATGGCGATCTGGTGCTGATTCAAGGCGCAGGCAATGTGGGCAAGCTGGCGCGTAAACTGGCGGATACCCGCTTACAACCTATGGTTACGGAGTGAGTATGGCGGAAAAAGTGGCAGTGCTGCTGGGAGGAACATCGGCGGAGCGTGATGTTTCACTGCGTTCCGGGCAGGCGGTAGTTGCCGGGCTAAAAGAGGCTGGAGTTAATGCCGAAGCCGTTGACCCGCGCGATTTTCCGGTTACTCGCTTGAAAGAGGCTGGATTTGAGAAAGTGTTTATTGCACTGCACGGTCGCCACGGTGAAGACGGCACGCTGCAAGGCGTATTGGAATTTTTGCAGTTACCTTACACCGGCAGTGGAGTGATGGCGTCGGCGCTGACCATGGATAAGTGGCGTACCAAGTTGGTGTGGCAGTCGCTGAGATTACCGATAGCCCCTTATGTCGCGTTGACGCGGGCACAGTATAACGCGTCAACGTCTGAGCAGTTGCAGTTAGCCTGCGCACACCTCGGGTTGCCGATGATCGTGAAACCAAGCCATGAAGGTTCCAGCGTTGGTATGAGTAAAGTGGCGCAGCAAGAGGAACTGGTGACGGCTTTGGACACCGCGTTTCAACATGACGACGATGTGTTGGTTGAAAAGTGGCTGAGTGGGCCTGAGTATACGGTGGTACTATTAGGAAAGACGGTTCTGCCATCAATTCGTATTCAGGCGGCGGGCGCGTTTTACGATTATGATGCGAAGTACCTATCTAACGAGACGCAGTATTTTTGTCCCAGTGGGCTGCTGGCAGAGCAGGAGCAGGCCATCGGTGAATTGGCGCAAGCGGCCTTTGCAGCATTGGGATGTAGCGGCTGGGGACGCGTTGATCTGATGCTGGATGCGGACGGGGCGTTTTACCTGTTGGAGGTGAATACCTCACCCGGTATGACGGATCACAGTCTAGTGCCGATGGCCGCCAGGCAGTACGGGATGAACTTCTCGCAGCTCGTCGTGCAGATCCTGGCCTCGGCTGTTTGATATGTTGCAGTCGGCGCGGAATTTTCGCGGACGCGACGAAGAACCAAAAGGCGGTCGTCGCAGTAACGGTGGAGAGTTAGCTGGATTGTTGTTCCTGCTGATGGTGCTGGGCACCATCCTGTGGGGCGGTTGGATGGTGTTGCAGTGGATGAAGGATGCCAGCCGGTTACCGCTTTCTCGTTTGATAGTTACTGGTGAGCGGCACTACACCACCCATGATGATATTCGCCAGGCGATATTGTCGCTGGGCGCGCCGGGTACCTTTATGACGCAGGATGTGGATGCTATCCAACAGCAGATTGAACGTCTGCCATGGATCAAACAGGCCAGCGTGCGTAAGCAGTGGCCTGACGAATTAAAGATTCATTTGGTTGAATATGTGCCCGTAGCGCGGTGGAATGACCAACTGATGGTGGATGCAGAAGGAAATTCCTTCAGCGTGCCCGCCGAACGGGTCGGTAATCGCAAGATGCCGTTGCTGTACGGGCCAGAAGGCAGTGAAAACGATGTACTGGAGGGCTACCGCACCATGAGTCAGGTGTTGGCGAGCAGCAAGCTGACATTAAAAATTGTGGTGATGAGTGCACGGCATTCGTGGCAGTTGGGGCTGGAAGATGACATCCGTCTGGAATTGGGGCGTGATGAACGGGACCGGCGTTTGGAGCGCTTTCTTGAGCTTTACCCAATGTTGCAGCGGCAGGCACAGAACGACAACAAACGTGTTAGCTACGTGGACTTACGTTACGATACCGGTGCCGCGGTAGGATGGGTACCGCCTCTACTGGATCAGCAGCAGGGAAATGCTCAGCGAAAAGACGTTGATCAAAAACAGAACGGTAATCATCAATAGAATTAGGAACAGACTAAACAACAATGATCAAGTCGACGGACAGAAAACTGGTGGTTGGGCTGGAAATCGGTACAGCAAAAGTGGCTGCACTGGTAGGGGAAGTTCTGCCCGATGGCATTGTCAATATAATCGGCGTGGGCAGTTGTCCGTCACGCGGAATGGATAAAGGCGGCGTTAACGATTTGGAGTCCGTTGTGAAATGCGTACAGCGGACCATCGACCAGGCCGAACTGATGGCGGGTTGTCAAATTTCTTCTGTCTATCTGGCGCTGTCGGGCAAGCACATCAGTTGTCAGAATGAAATCGGTATCGTGCCGATTTCCGAAGAAGAAGTGACGCAGGATGACGTCGAGAGCGTGGTGCACACGGCAAAATCTGTGCGCGTGCGCGATGAACACCGTATTTTGCATGTGATTCCGCAAGAGTACGCCATTGATTACCAGGAAGGGATCAAGAACCCGATTGGTCTTTCCGGCGTGCGCATGCAGGCAAAGGTGCATTTGATCACCTGCCATAACGATATGGCGAAAAACATTGTCAAAGCTGTAGAGTGCTGCAGTTTAAAAGTAGATCAACTGATTTTCGCTGGGCTGGCTTCTAGCTACGCCGTGCTGACGGAAGATGAGCGTGAGCTAGGCGTTTGCGTGGTGGATATTGGTGGTGGCACCATGGATATCGTGGTATATACCGGCGGCGCGCTGCGCCACACCAAAGTGATCCCTTACGCGGGCAATGTGGTGACCAGCGACATTGCTTACGCGTTTGGCACACCGCCCACGGATGCAGAAGCCATCAAGGTACGCCACGGTTGTGCATTAGGCGCGATTGTCAGCAAAGACGAAAATCTGGAAGTACCAAGCGTTGGCGGTCAGCCGCCACGTAGTTTGCAACGACAGACTCTGGCTGAAGTGATTGAACCGCGTTACACCGAATTGTTCAATTTGGTAAACGATGAAATTTTGCAATTGCAGGAGCAACTCCGTCAGCAGGGCGTGAAGCACCATTTGGCAGCTGGCATTGTGCTGACGGGTGGTGCCGCTCAGATCGACGAGCTGGTTGATTGCGCTAAGCGTGTGTTCCACACGCAGGTGCGTATCGGTCAGCCGCTGAATATAACAGGCTTAACGGATTATGCACAGGAGCCCTTTTACTCAACAGCGGTCGGGCTTCTGCATTACGGCAAGGAGTCTCACCTGGGTGGTGAGCACGAAGTAGAAAAACATATCTCAGTAGGCAATTGCTTTAAACGCATCAGTAGCTGGCTGAGAAAGGAATTTTAATGTTTATTAGAGACCGTGTGGCACACTTGACGGTCTCGCGGTACAGGCACAAAACGGAGAGAAATTATGTTTGAACCAATGGAGTTAACCAAAGACGCAGTGATTAAAGTCATCGGCGTCGGCGGTGGCGGTGGTAATGCAGTCGAACATATGGTGCGCGAGCGCATCGAAGGTGTCGAATTCTTCGCAGTGAATACCGATGCGCAGGCACTGCGCAAGACTGCGGTGGGTCAGACTGTTCAGATTGGTAGCGGCATTACCAAAGGGCTGGGCGCAGGTGCCAACCCGGAAGTGGGTCGTAACTCGGCGGAAGAAGACCGTGAAGCGCTTCGTATTGCGCTTGATGGTGCAGACATGGTGTTCATCGCTGCCGGTATGGGCGGCGGTACCGGCACCGGTGCAGCACCCGTGGTGGCTGAAGTGGCAAAGGATCTCGGTATCCTGACGGTTGCGGTTGTGACAAAGCCCTTCAACTTCGAAGGCAAAAAACGTATGGCGTTTGCCGAGCAGGGAATTGCCGAGCTATCCAAGCATGTGGATTCTCTGATCACCATCCCTAACGACAAACTTCTGAAAGTGCTGGGTCGCAGTATTTCTTTGCTGGATGCGTTTGGTGCAGCAAACAATGTACTGAAAGGCGCGGTCCAAGGTATTGCCGAACTGATTACCCGTCCTGGCCTGATTAACGTGGACTTTGCGGACGTGCGTACCGTGATGTCAGAAATGGGTTATGCCATGATGGGATCCGGCGTGGCACGCGGTGAAGATCGTGCCGAAGAAGCGGCTGAAATAGCGATTTCTAGTCCGCTGCTGGAGGATATCGACCTATCTGGCGCGCGCGGCGTGTTGGTTAACATCACGGCGGGCTTTGACCTGCGTCTGGATGAGTTCGAAACTGTGGGCAACACCATTCGTGCGTTTGCCTCTGATAATGCTACTGTGGTGATTGGTACCTCGTTGGATCCGGACATGAACGACGAACTGCGCGTCACCGTGGTGGCGACCGGTATCGGCATGAACAAGCGCCCGGAAATTACGCTAGTGACCAACAAACAAGCCAGCCAGCCGGTTATGGATCACCGTTATCAGCAGCACGGTATGACGCCGCTGACGCAGGAAAAACCGGCAGCCAAGGTGATTAATGACCAAACGGTACAAACCAACAAAGAGCCTGACTATTTGGATATTCCCGCATTTTTGCGTAAACAAGCGGACTAATCTCCGCCTTGTGATTAAAATCTCAGCTCTTTGTGCTAAACTGTTCCGCCAACCCTGGACTAAGCTAGGACGATTGGTTTAGTAACATTACGAGATAATACGATGATCAAACAGCGTACATTAAAGCGTATCGTACAAGCGACGGGCGTCGGTTTGCATATCGGTAAGAAAGTTAAGCTGACGATGCGACCTGCCACGGCGAATACCGGGGTCATCTATCGCCGCACTGACTTGAATCCACCTGTTGATTTTCCGGCTAATGCCAAATCCGTGCGTGATACCATGCTCTGTACTTGCCTGGTAAACGAGCATGACATGCGTATTTCAACGGTGGAACACCTGAACGCCGCCTTGGCGGGGTTGGGTATCGATAACATCGTGATTGATGTTGATGCCCCGGAAATTCCAATTATGGATGGCAGTGCTAGCCCGTTCGTCTACCTGCTGCTTGATGCCGGTATTGAAGAGCTGAACTGCTCTAAAAAGTTTGTTCGTATTAAACAGCCTGTGCGGGTTGAAGACGGTGATAAATGGGCAGAACTGACCCCGCATAACGGTTTCATCCTTGATTTCACTATCGATTTTAACCACCCAGCCATTGATCCCGGCTCACAGCGCTATTGCCTGGATTTCTCAGCCGATGCGTTTATTCGTCAGATCAGCCGCGCGCGTACTTTTGGCTTTATGCGTGATATCGAATACCTGCAATCTCGCGGCCTGTGCCTGGGCGGCAGTATGGATTGTGCTATCGTGGTAAACAATTATCGTGTGCTGAACAAAGATGGCCTGCGTTTTGAAGACGAGTTTGTGCGTCATAAGATGCTGGATGCTATCGGTGATCTGTTCATGTGTGGTTATAACCTCATCGGCGCATTCTCTGCGTTCAAATCTGGTCACGCGCTCAACAACAAATTATTGCAGGCGGTGTTGGATAAGCAGGAAGCATGGGAATACGTCACCTTTGAAAACGAGCGCGAAGTGCCATTGGCGTTCAAAGCGTCTTCTACGGTGCTGGCGTAATCGACATCGGACGTTATTAGTGTCGTTGTTCAGGCGAATGTGAAAGGTTATTTTTTTGTTGGCTAGTTTTATTCGTACTCTCTCCGGCGAGTGAAGCCAATTTTTCTAGTATTTTCCTCAATTTTTCCGGACTATGGCTGGCTAAATGCCGGAGCGCCTCGGCACTTTGTTCGCTCAGTTGACGGGAGGGTGTATCTGAATTTTTGTTTTCTGCGCTCAAATTATTCTTTCCAGATACAGTTTCATCCCCTTTTGCGGCCAGCCCGGGGTTAATTCTGATGTCGATCGATGCCAATGATGGTAATATCTGAGCGCGAAATGCTGAGAGTAATGAGGGCTGCTCATAACGTAACCGCATTAACCAACTTGCATTGGCAGTTTCCAGAATCAGGTGGCCTTGTCGGTAATTCGCGACGCGACACCACGGGTTCAATTGAGAAGGCAATAAACCTTTCACGGCCCGATTAAGTTTTAACAAGGCAATAGCGCGCTGTTGGATATCGTGCAAGGGGTCTTTATTTCCCCCTGACACGCTATCGAACAGGGACTCTAGTGATTTGGGGCGGCTATCTCGCATAAGCATCAGACTCCTGTGGGCGAATAACCTCGTCATGGATATTCTAAATCGTTGACGACAATTTGGTAGACGTTATTTTGTCCACATCTCTCGTTGAGGATGGTTGCGCGGACCAACCTTGGTCTGCCGATCAACCTTAACGAAACCAATGAGCATGCTTCTGCATCAAACGCGATAGCCAGTATCAGTCGCTAGAATCCCGTCGTTTTCAGTCTGACCGGAACTGGCCAGTTTGAAAGAGGTGCATCGCCACACGTCATTTGGTATCGATTATTGGCATCAACATGCCATTCGCACGGTTATTCGCCATCTCTAGTTTGCGTTAACGGTGCTTCAGGCGCACGCATTTCCGGAGGCCGAGACGGCGGGCGAGTCGAGTGCTCACACGCTGGTGATTCTGGATACGCTCAATGCGCTGTTAACTCTGCCGGAAACCCACTTGGCGTACACCCCTTACCGCGCGGCACCCTGGTTTTTGTCGCTTCTTCTTCACCGTATCGGGCTGTGGTTGTCTTAAGTTTGTGGCATCCACGCTGGGCGGGCCAGCACTCTTTGCCTAACACGCCGTTTCACTTGCGTTTTCCTTGCGTATAATAATGAACATGGACAATGTCGCTGTTCTGTATGCAAACGCGAATACCGCTTCTTCTCGCCAATCTTCAGATTGCGATGAAAAGAATTATAAGTAGCTATCGTATCGTCTCTGAAACAGCGGCCTACGTGAGAACAAAATCATTATGTTAACCAGTATCCTGACTAAAGTTTTTGGCAGCCGTAACGATCGTACGCTGCGCCGTATGCGTAAAGTGGTTGATGTGATCAACCAAATGGAACTGGCCATCGAAGTGCTGTCTGATGATGAACTGAAAGCAAAAACCGCTGAATTCTGCGCGCGTCTTGAAAAAGGTGAAACCCTTGAAGCGTTACTGCCTGAGGCATTTGCTGTGGTGCGTGAAGCCAGTAAGCGTGTGTTTGGTATGCGCCATTTTGACGTCCAGTTGATGGGCGGCATGGTACTGAATAAACGCTGTATCGCAGAAATGCGTACCGGTGAAGGTAAGACTCTGACCGCAACGTTGCCTGCCTACCTTAATGCCCTAACCGGCCGCGGTGTGCACGTTGTGACAGTGAACGATTACCTGACACAGCGTGATGCCGAGAATAACCGCCCGCTGTTTGAATACCTGGGCTTGACGGTTGGTATCAACCTGCCGGGTATGTCTGCACCAGCCAAACGTGAAGCCTATGCAGCCGATATCACTTACGGTACCAACAACGAGTACGGCTTTGATTATCTGCGAGACAACATGGCATTCAGCCCCGAAGAGCGCGTGCAGCGTAAGCTTTATTATGCGTTGGTGGATGAAGTTGACTCCATCCTGATCGATGAAGCACGTACCCCGCTGATCATTTCCGGTCCGGCGGAAGACAGTTCCGATCTTTATATTCGCGTTAACAAAATCATTCCGCACCTGATTCGTCAGGAAAAAGAAGACTCCGATACCTTTCACGGTGAAGGGCACTTCTCGGTGGATGAAAAAGCGCGTCAGGTGGACCTGACCGAGCGCGGCCTGGTGTTGGTGGAAGAACTGCTGGTGAAACAAGGCATCATGGATGAGGGCGAATCGCTCTACTCGCCAACCAATATCATGTTAATGCACCACATTACCGCAGCGCTGCGCGCCCATGTGCTGTTTACCAGTGATGTTGACTACATCGTAAAAGACGGTGAAGTGATCATCGTGGATGAACACACCGGTCGTATTATGCAGGGGCGTCGCTGGTCTGATGGTTTGCACCAAGCGGTGGAAGCCAAAGAGAACGTGAAGATCCAGAACGAAAACCAGACGCTGGCGTCGATCACCTTCCAGAACTACTTCCGCCTGTACGAAAAGCTGGCCGGGATGACCGGTACGGCCGATACCGAAGCGTTTGAATTCAGCTCCATTTATAAGCTCGATACCATTGTGGTACCGACCAATCGCCCGATGATCCGTAAAGATTTACCTGATCTTGTCTTCATGACTGAACAGGAAAAGATCGACGCGATCATCGAAGATATCAAAGAGCGTAGCGTGAAGGGCCAGCCTGTGTTGGTGGGGACTATCTCCATCGAAAAATCGGAAGTGGTTTCAGAAGCGCTGACCAAAGCAGGCATCAAGCACAACGTCTTGAACGCCAAATTCCACGCCAAAGAAGCTGATATCGTTGCGCAGGCCGGTCAGGCAAGTGCAGTGACTATCGCCACCAACATGGCGGGTCGTGGTACCGATATCGTGCTTGGCGGCAGCTTGCAGGCTGATTTAGCGCTGCTGGACGATCCGGATGAGGCCGCGATTGCCGAGGTTAAAGCCGAATGGCAAGTACGTCACGATGCTGTATTGGCTGCCGGTGGTTTACACATTATCGGTACGGAACGTCATGAATCACGCCGTATCGATAACCAGTTGCGTGGCCGCTCTGGTCGTCAGGGTGATGCGGGTTCCTCCCGTTTTTACCTATCGATGGAAGATGCGCTTATGCGTATTTTTGCTTCCGATCGCCTCTCCAACATGATGCGTAAACTGGGAATGAAACCGGGTGAAGCCATTGAGCACCCGTGGGTGACTAAAGCGATCGCCAATGCCCAGCGCAAGGTGGAAAGCCGTAACTTTGATATTCGTAAGCAGTTGCTGGAATATGATGACGTGGCTAACGATCAGCGTCGCGCCATTTACACCCAGCGTAATGAATTGCTGGACGTGGTGGATATCAGCGAAACCATCAACAGCATCCGTAAAGATGTGTTTAAACTGGCGATTGATAACTACATTCCGCCGCAGTCGCTGGAAGAGCAGTGGGATATCGAAGGGCTGGCGCAGCGCTTGAAAAACGATTTCGACCTAGATTTGCCGATTTCAGCTTGGCTGGATGAAGATCATACGCTGCATGAAGAGACTCTGCGTGAGCGTATACTGCAACAAGGCGTCGATATCTATCAGCGCAAAGAAGAAGTTGTCGGTATCGATGTAATGCGCAACTTCGAGAAGGGCGTGATGCTGCAAACTCTGGATTCTCTGTGGAAAGAGCATCTGACGGCGATGGATTATCTGCGTCAGGGTATCCACCTTCGTGGCTACGCGCAGAAAGATCCGAAGCAAGAGTACAAGCGCGAATCTTTCTCCATGTTTGCCAACATGCTGGAGTCCTTAAAATATGAAGTGATCAGCACGCTGAGTAAGGTGCAGGTCAGAATGCCAGAAGAAGTTAAAGCGCTGGAGCAACAGCGTCGTGAAGAGGCGGAACGCCTGGCGCGTCAGCAACAGCTAAGCCACCAGAGCGACGATCAGATCAGCGCGGCTGCAGCGGATGCCGGGCAGGGTGATCGCAATATTGGTCGCAACGATCCGTGCCCGTGCGGTTCTGGTAAAAAGTACAAGCAGTGTCATGGCCGTTTGCAGCACTAATAACAATGAGGATCAACATCCTTGTCGTCCTCGGCGCGTAGGCCGGGGACCTCTGGCAGGATGAACGCGTTTATCCTGTGGGAGATTCCCACCTGCGCGGGAATGACAGGTGGAATAAAGGAGTAAGTCGTGCGTAAACACCTGAACGTTACGGTAGGCATTATTCGTAATTCGCAACGCGAGTTTTATCGCCAGTCGCCCTCAGGGCGTACGCATGAGAAATGTGGGAGTTTCCTAGCGGAAAAGTGGAACCTGGCGAAACCGCTGAACAGGCGTTGATTCGTGAACTGCGTGAGGAAGCGGGGATTGAAGCGCTGGTGTCGAAAGCGCTGAACAACAAACCGTGGAAACAGGCGTGAAGGGCAGCCTTCTCGCTGGCTGGACGCCGCGTTGTTGCTGGAAGATGAATTTCCTCCCGCCAACGCCGAGAGGATCCGCTGGCTGAATGAAACGCATTGCTAAATCGATTCAACACCCCACTGATTAATCGTCAGGCGTTAATGACGAGGCTCTTCGCTCCATTCGTCGCTATCCGAAATATCTTTATTGCTTGGGATGCGCTTTTCTTCATCTGCCCATTCCCCAAGATCGATAAGTTGGCAGCGTTTTCTACAAAAAGGGCGATAAGGGCTATTTTCTCTCCACTCCACCGACTTTTTGCAGGTGGGACAGCTAACAGTGAAGGTTTCGTTATTCATATTTTTCCTACAGAAATATCGGTTAACAACAGGCTAATTCAAAGGACAGGCGCGCAGGAACCTGACCTTTTCGCTATATAATGGTAAAAAGCGAATCGCAAAGCGTGATTTATGGCCTGATACCTGAGGGTAGAGCTGCTGTTCGATAGCCAATTGCAAACGAATCAGGTCGGTAACTACCGCATTATCTTGATAAGAATCCGTTCAAATTGGTTTGTGCCCGCAAAATATCCGAGTGACGAACCAGCTCCAGCATCTGGTCGAGCGAGTTTTTAGCGGTGGTAGCAAGAGTGTAAGCCAGACATCGATTACTTATTGCTGATTACTTATTGCTTTTGCGCCTGCGGCTGATACAGCCACTTGCAGCAGCGCTTCCAAATGTAGCCAGGTACGCGTCTTTTCATTAAGTGGCTATTCAAAAATAACACGGTGGAAAGAGCATCACTCATTGTCACTTGTCCTGTCGGTCGTTGTCGGCGGCAAGGGCGATGTAGCGTTGATGTAACGCGGCGACCTGCTCCATCCACGCCCCGTTGCGACCGTTGTTATCAATAATGTCATCCGCATAGGCCAACCGTTGTTCACGCGTTGCCTGTGCCGCGAGTATGTTCTCAGTCTGCTGGAGATTTACCTTGTCGCGAACAAGCAGGCGTTCTAATTGCTTCTCTCTTTCCACATCAACGACCGCCACGCGCTGCGCCAGGGATTGCAGCTCATTTTCTACCAACAGAGGCACCACCCACAGCACATAGGGGCTTTTGGTTTGTTGCCATTGTTGCCGTGTTTCTGCATGAATCAAGGGGTGCAATAAAGCATTTAGCCACATCTTTTCCTCTCTTGAGGAAAAGATGCGCTGGCGGAGCATGGCACGATTCAAGGTGCCATCGCTATTCAATATATCGTTACCAAAATGCGCCTGAATAGCCGATAACGCTGGCGTATCTGGCTCAACAACCTGACGTGCGATAACATCGGCATCTACAACCAGGATCCCAAAGGTGGCGAAGGCGTTAGCGACCGAGCTTTTTCCGGTGCCGATGCCACCTGTTAAGGCTACGATATAGGTCATAACGCCTTGTGTGAAAATGAGCAGATAAATTTATGGGATTCTAACCCAAATAAAGGGAAATTTGCAGTCTTGTTGTTGCATTATTACTGCGTATGATGAGGTAACTGGGAATGGCCTTTTCCCTTTGTATTTTATGTGGCCGCATTGCTGACATACTCGTCGTTATAACCAGGAAGATAACCGTCATGCGTATTGAAGAAGATCTGAAGCTCGGTTTCAAAGATGTCCTTATTCGCCCCAAGCGTTCTACCTTGAAAAGTCGTTCTGATGTTGAATTGGAACGCCAATTCACCTTCCTTCATGCTCAGAGCACCTGGTCTGGTGTACCGATGATTGCAGCCAATATGGATACCGTAGACACCTTTCGTATGGCGCGTGCGCTGGCGGAATTTGACGTGCTGACTGCGGTACACAAGCTCTACAGCGTAGAGCAGTGGGCGCAGTTCGTCAAAGAAGCGCCTGAAACGGTATTATGCCATGTGATGGTGTCCACCGGTACCTCGGAGTCGGATTTCGTCAAGGTGAAACAGATCCTGGCGCTGTCGGCTAAACTCAAATTTATCTGTATCGACGTTGCCAACGGCTATTCCTAGCGCTTCGTTAATTTCCTGCAAAAAGCGCGTGAAGCCTGGCCGGATAAGGTCATTTGCGCTGGGAACGTCGTGACGGGCGAAATGGTGGAAGAGCTGATTCTCTCTGGCGCGGATATCGTCAAGGTGGGGATCGGACCAGGTTCAGTATGTACCACGAGAGTGAAAACTGGTGTGGGTTATCCGCAACTCTCTGCTGTGATTGAGTGTGCGGATGCCGCACACGGCTTAGGCGGACAGATCGTCAGTGACTGCGGCTGCTCGATGCCTGGCGACGCGGCGAAAGCCTTTGGCAGCGGTGCAGATTTTGTGATGCTCTAGCCGGCATGCTGGCGGGCCACAATGAGTGTGAAGGCCAGGTGGTGGAAGAGAATGGCGAGAAATTGATGCTGTTTTATGGCATGAGTTCTGCCTCTGCGATGGAGCGCCATTCCGGCGGTATCGCAAAGTATCGCGCCGTAGAAGGGAAAACGGTCAAGCTGTCGCTGCGCGGTCCGGTTGATAATACCGTCCGTGATATTCTTAGCGGTTTGCGTTCGGCATGCACATATATTGGTGCTTCTCGCCTAAAAGAACTCACCAAGCGCACCACGTTTATTCATGTGGCATAGCAGGAAAACCGTATCTACAACGGCAACGCCTAGCGCCAGAACTCGCGATGCAGACTGCACGAAGCTGGCGAAGCGATTATGCATTTGCCATCAGATTCCCGAATTGGAAGATGGGCAGATACATAGCGATCACCAACGTACCAATTATGCCTCAACCAGCACGATCAGCAATGGTTCCAACGTATGGTTAGCGTTTACGCGCGCTGCGCTATCTACTATTGGTGCCGAGCTAATTAGTTAAACATGTTGTCCACCGCACTGGTTTCTTCTCCTATGCGAATCAGTTGTGCATAAGGGAGGTGAGAATAACCTGCTGTAAGGTGTCATCGCCTCTGTTGCAGCGAGTCCCCCTGCTCTATATCCGCAGAATCTGGCTTAGCGCTTCCTGATAGGCAAAACAGGGGAGGGTGGAAGCGGCTGTCAGGCCGGAAGGGCAGTGTCAGCCTAGCGCGTTGCGTCAAGGTGAGCAGCGTGAAAAGATAGCTTAATACCTCTCCTCGCATCAGTGTGCCGAGTAGTGGGATCTTTAGCAAAAACGTTCTTCCTACCGTCGAAGGGCTATGGTAGCGGGTGCGGCACACCGGATACCTCAGTACGATACTCACCGGTAGTGTAAGTAGCAGCAGCGCGTGATGGGCAACCACATCTGGCAGTGCTAGAATGCGCTGAGTCAGTGGCAGTAGCGGTGTCTCGAATGCCTCAATACAACCTGGAAAATTCGGGTAATACCTATATCAGCATGATGTTACTTACCGTAACGCTAACGCCCAGAACAAAGCCAAGATAGCGAAGCGCTTGTTTCACTTTATTTTGCAGTTGAAGCTGCTGATCTTGCTACGTAGCCAACTGTTGGCAATACACATCCAGTTTACCGGTCATCTTCCTAACAGCGACCAGGGTGGATAAAGCCTAGGAAACCACCTGCGGGTAGTGGCGCAGGACATCAGAAAAGATTCGCCTTCGCTAATGTCATCGGCTAATGCGCTAATCAGACATCGCCATCCCGGCAGTTCATGCTGTTCGGCCAGCAGTCGCAGTGCATTCAGCAGTGGCAGGCTAGCCTATAGCAATCGACAACCTGTTTATAAACAAGGTGATACGGGCCCCGTTGCTTTCCAGTAACGTTGCGTGAGCGTCTGACGGTACCATAAACGTAACGGCTGGTGTCCCTTTTAGGCAGATGTAGATAAACGTGCAACGCGCATTAGCAATGCTTTCCCCGCGCTGTGACTCGCCATTCGACGTGAAAGCAAGGCAGTAGTAGAGTTTTTTATATGGCATTATGTCTCAATGAGAGTGTGGTGATATGCCAATGACGCGATACATTTCAGCGGCAGATGTTTTTCCTTAGGAAACCCTTAGTAATGCCGATATGAATAGCGTGTCATAGCCCGTTTCGTTGGCAAGTACAGTGAGGTTTTGCGTGCTGGCTTATCGATTTAATGCGTGTCACAGCGCAGGAATGAGCGGTAGCAGCTTGTAGAGGGCAATTATAATATCCCTTCACGCAGTGTTCACAGCCCTGTGCCTTCCAGTGTAGGACGGGTTGTCCATAGCGAATCGGGAAATGTTAATGGCGGAGAGGCAGAAACGCCGTACCAGACGCTGAGCAATGAGCAGCGTCAATGCACCCGCGAGCAAATAGGCCGAGTCGGGTCAGGGTTTCAATCGCGGAATTGGTATGCAGCGTCGATAGTATCAGATGACCGGTTTGCGCCGCTTTCACGGCAATTTCCGCCGTTTCGCTATCACGTAATCACGTATTTCGCCGATCATGACAACATCCACCAGGATCATACCCTGCGGCTACTGTAACGCGCCTGTATCAGGCAAATGTATGCTGTCGGCGATAAGCCACCAGGCTATCGAGAATGAGCATCTGTCGATAGGTTTATAATACGCGCAGTAAGATTTTTTCACCTTCCAAGTATGGGTACGGGAAAGTCCGCTGCTGGAAGGCCTATTCCAGCCTTTGATTGGTATAATAGATAACGGACGTCTCTTCGTCTGTTGGCTCGGTGGAGGTGTGTGACGCTGAACACCACGTTGCTTTCTGCCGCCTGTGTGGTAGCTGGTGGAAAGCCTGCTCCAGCTTTGCTTGTGACCAGCCTTCCAGCACGATACGGCGATTACTAGCAAATTTTACGCTGTCAGCAATGCAGGAGGCGCATCACCCGTGATGGCGATAGTAACATTGTTCATCCACTGTCAGTAGCTATGCCTGATAGTTGTTGGCACAGCTGCTTGCTCTCTTAATCTAACGAGAGCGTATGTGTGCATGTTTACTCTGAGACATCATCGAAACGAAATACCTGCTCGCAAGCGACTATCAAACTCTCGGCCTGCGAGGTTGCCTGACAATCTCGGCGCCAAATGACGGAACTGCTGCCGCTATCCCAAAGAGTATTAAGGTCACGTGTAATCCTTGGCAGACTGCCCATAAAACTGATGACGCCTTGTGTTACGCTTGAGATTACTGACATAGCGTGAAGCTCTCGCAACAGAAATACCTTGGCTTCCTGCATTATTACAAGGAGCAACGCTGCTGTTTTGTTTTCTAACGCGCATAAGTTGACTGCAGTTTGATACGGTGCCAGCGATTGCAGCACGTCTGTCATGGCAGACTTTTGCAGGTATCCCTAATAATTGGGGACGCTAATGGAGGAGAGAATGGCAACAATCGCGATAACGATCATCAACTCAACCAGTGTGAATCCGCGTTCTGTGTTCATCATCTTCATTTTCAGTCAGCAGGTTTGACGTAAAGTAAGAGGCAAGAGGGGGGACGAGCGCAGAAATGGATAACTGGAAGGTCGACTCGTAAAGAATAGCTCGGGTTGCATGATTCTTTTAAAATCTAGAATCGATATCTCAGAAAATAAATGGGTTTTAATAAGTTTATTATATTTTAATGAGTTAGTAGTTATTTTAAGGCTGTCCTTGCTAAGAAAATAACCAAAGGTGAGTAATAATAGCATGACCCCATTTCTTTGGAAACATGTGGTATGCAGTTGGAAGCAAGGTGGTTGACAGGCGTAAAACGGGTGCCTTCTCCCCATTATGATACGCGCCCGGACGCAGAGCTTCCTTCGTTGTTGGTGATACACAATATCAGCTTACCGCTGGGAGAGTTTGGCGGTCCCTATATCGACCAACTGTTCACGGCGACGCTCTATCCCCAGGCGCACCCTTATTTTCAGGACATCAGTCATTTTATGGGTGTCTGCACGCTACCTAATTCGCCGTGATGGCGGAATTGTGCAATATGTCCCTTTTGATAAACGCGTCTGGCATGTCGGAGTGTCTCAGTTTGCCGGCCGTGATCGGTGTAACGATTTTTCCATTGGTATCGAACTGGAAGGCAGCGATACGCTGCCTTTTATTCAGGAGCAATACCAACAGTTGGCCTGTATTACCCGATTGTTGTTGAACCATTACCCTATTTACGCCACAATGCATTATCAGGCACAGTGATATAGGCCATCAGCGTAAAACTGATCCCGGTCCGGTCTTTGACTGGCAGCACTATCACCAATTTATCCAGGTGCCGAAAAGTGACGATAAGAAAAATGAGTGCTCATGACCCTATTTATCTTGCTATTGGCCCTAATATGGGAGCATTTTTTAAAAAACCATAGTGCATTCAATAACCTAATACATCATCAAACGTATTACTCACGTTTGATGTAAGTACCGATAAGCCTATCGTGCATTTCGGATTACGATTGAGGCGTTTCAATCGGTTGCACAGCGTGCAGATTTTTACG
>JBPETC010000010.1:0-29754 GCA_051710325.1 Symbiopectobacterium sp. | reverse complement strand
TTCTGCCATAACTGTGTTTTTTTTACAGAGACTGTCTGTTCACAAAACGAACATCTTACATCAACTGTAGCCACTGTATCTCCACATCCAAAACAGGAGGGTTTATACTGTGATTAACTCGTTGAATACCGTGACCACAGGACGATGCGTTGCGTGCCAAACCTTTTGGCGACAATCCCCGCCGCATCCGGCAACTCTCCTACACGCACGGCAAGATCGACTGATCCATCGAACAAGTCGGCTATTTCGACAGAGGCTAAAACACTAATGCGACCGCTGCTGGCACAGCGCCAACAGGGTGGGTGTGATGACCTGTGCGCCGAGCAACAGCAGTACGCTTACCGCTAGCTGGCCTGTGTGGGGTTCAGCCATGTACTGGAAAGCAGCGTTTCGACGCGATCAATCTCGTGTCTTGCTGTTCGTCAGGCATCCCGATAAATCACACCCTCTATCGTTATGGTCTGTTGTCGGGTGGAGCGAGTAAATAATGATGTTTTCAGGCGGCTTTCCAAGCGCTGAATGGCCTTGGTGACCGATGAAGGGGTGAAGCCAAAGCAGAGCTGCTGCTGCGGTGAAGTTGCCGCAGTCACACACGGCCAGAAATACATACCGATGTTATCTCACGGTAATGTCGCATAACACATATTGCTGAATATCAGGAATAAATGTTGATAGTTTATTTCATTTTACCGGAATGATATTCATCAAAAAGACACAGAATACCGCTATTGGTAGCACTTTAGGCATTGGATTCGCTCTGGCTCAGCGATTGGTCGCGCGCGGTGATCGGCGGGCGTTCGGCAGAAAAGCGGGTCGCATCCGCCTATTCTGTTGACATTACCGATCGCTTTTCTCTGGCCATCTTCTTCGCGCAAACCACCTAGCCTGCCGGGCTGTTTACACTCGCCACATCTTATACTACGGGCGTTTTAGGCAAAATTTTGTATGCAATATTGGGCAGTTTATGCCGCATTGCCTCGTTGTTGCCGGATGCGGCGGTGGTATTGATGTCGGGTTCCGCTTCTGTACGTCCCTTTGGCGCGCGGACCGGCCGTTGAACTGTGGCCCCACGCAGGATAAACTGCTTATTACTGGGAACGACGAGAGTACGCTGTGTCAGCAAACAGTAATCAAACCAGTGCGGCTAATAAGAAACCACAACCAGTGCCAAAAGGGTCCGCATGAAGGATATCTTGGCATCGAGAAAGGCCTAGCGAAGAATGCAAAAGCGCGCTCTGAGCGTCGGCAGTATGTTAAAGAAATGATTAATTTGAGAAGGGGCGATGAGCTGTATAACGGGGAAATGCTGAAATAGTGGATGGCGGGCGGTGTCGTACTATTATGAATATTTCAACATGAATATTTCAAACATAACGCCCTGCTAAAGCATGGCGTTATGTTTTTGCTAAACCAACAAATTAGAACGGAATATCGTCGTCAAAGTCCATCGGAGATTCATTGCCGCCAGGCATCGGAGTATTGTTCTGTTGGCTCGGTGCTTGCTGTTCGCCGCCGCTGAAGGCCTGACCACCCTGAGGCTGCTGCGATTGTCCCCAGCCACCCTGCGGTGCCGGGGCACCACTGCCCTGACGGCCGCCCAACATCTGCATAGAGCCGGAGATGTCTACCACCACTTCCGTGGTGTAACGATCCTGCCCGCTCTGATCCTGCCATTTTCGCGTACGCAGTTGACCTTCAACATACACCTGTGAGCCTTTGCGCAGGTATTCTCCAGCCACTTCAGCCAGCTTTCCGTACAGTGTGATGCGGTGCCATTCTGTGCGCTCTTTTTGCTCGCCGGTCTGCTTGTCGCGCCAGATATCTGACGTGGCCAGAGTCAGGTTAACAACGGCACCACCGTTTGGCAGATAACGGACTTCAGGGTCTTGCCCCAGATTCCCTATAAGAATCACTTTATTAACGCCTCTGCTGGCCATGCTTGTATCTCCTGATAAGTCAATACGTAAAGTCTAAACCAAAATCATAACATGCCAGCACTGTGCTGAGTACCCACCCGCGATGTTGCATCCACACTTTTTATTGGTTACATTGTTATATTGGTTACATTACTATATTATAGTATTGAATATTTATTTAGTTTTTTTGTTAGCGCATTTCTTCTTGTCCCCCGCTGAGCCGCCATCTGCGGCTCTAAAAATGCAGCTGGTGTTTTTGTGTCGTAATTGTAAATTTCGTACCGATTATCTCCGCCATCGGGATAATGAAAATAGTGTTAACTCCAGGATGTATGTGAATGGATAAGATTGAAGTTTGTGGTGCCCGTACTCATAACCTTAAAAATATCAATCTGGTAATACCTCGCGACAAGTTGATTGTAGTAACCGAGCTGTCGAGGTCCGGTAAATCGTCGCTGGCGTTTGATGCCCTGTATGCGGAAGGGCAGCGGCGCTACGTTGAATCGTTGTCTGCCTATGCGCGCCAGCTTCTCTCTTTAATGGAGAAGCCGAACGTTGATCATATCGAAGGGTTGTCACCGGCGATTTTCATTGAGCAAAATCACGTCCCATAACCGCGCTCAACCGTAGGCACCATCATCGAGATTCACGACTATTTACGCCTGCTCTTTGCCCGCGTGGGTGAGCCACGTTGTTCGGATCACGATGCGCCGCTAGCGGCGCAGACCGTCAGCCAGATGGTGGATAACGTGTTGGCACAGCCGGAAGGTACTCGCATGATGCTGCTTGCCCCTATTGTTAAAGATCGCAAAGGGAGCACGCAAAAATTCTGGAAAACCTAGCGATACAAGGCTATATCCGCGGCCGTATCGACGACGAGGTATGCGATCTTTCCGATCCCTCCCAAGATGGAATTACAGAAGAAACACACCATTGAAGTGGTCGTCGACCGTTTCAAAGTGCGTGAAGATCTGGAACAACGTCATTGTGGTGGATATGGATGATAGCAAGCGGCCTGAACTGCTGTTCTCCAACAATTTCGCTTGTCCGCAGTGTGGCTATAGCATGTGCATGAGCTGGAGCCTTGCATGTTCTCTTTCAACAATCTGGCTGGAGCTTGTCCGAGCTGTGATGGGTTTGGCGTGCAGCAGTTTTTCGATCTGGCACTTGTGGTGCAAAACGGTGAGCTGTCGTTGGAAGGCGGTGCGATTCGCGGGCTGGGATCGACGTAACTTTTACTATTTTCAGACGCTGTGTTCACTGGCTGAGCATTACCGTTTTGATGTAGAGGCATCCTACGACAGTATGAGTGAAAAAATTAGTCACGTCATTCTTTGCGGTTCCGGTAAAGACGGTATCAAGTTCAAATACATAAACGATCGTGGCGATACGTCTGTGCGATGCCATCCCTTCGAGGGTATGTTGAACAACATGGAGCAGCGTTACAAGGAAACTGAATCAAGCGCTGTGCGCGAAGAACTGGCAAGTTTATTAGTAACTGTCCTTGTGCTGGTTGCAGCGGCACGCGTCTGCGTAAGGAAGCGCGCCATGTATTTGTCGAACAGACCACGCCGCCGAAGATTTCAGACATGAGCATCGGCCATGTGATGATGTTCTTCCAGAACATGAAGCTAAGTGGTCAGCGCGCGCAGATTGCTAAAAAGTGTTGAAGGAGATCGGCGATCGCCTGAAATTCCTGATGAACGTAGGATTGAACTACCTGTCGCTGTCGCGTTCTGCCGAAATGCTTTCCCGGCGGTGAAGCACAGCGTATTCGACTGGCGAGCCAAATTGGTGCCAGACTGGTGGGAGTGATGTATGTACTTGATGAACCTTCCATTGGCTTGCACCAGCGAGACAACGAACGTCTATTGGAGACATTGATTCACCTGCGCAATCTGGGCAACACAGTGGTTGTGCTGGAGCATGATGAAGACGCCATTCGCGCAGAGGATCATGTGATTGATATCGGACCTGGCGCGGGAGTACACGGCGGCCAAGTGTTAGCGGAAGGCTCGGTAGAAGAACAGATTATGACGGTGCCAGAATCGTTGACCGGCCAGTACCTTGAGCGGTGAGAGAAAAATCTCAGTACCCTCGCAACGTATGCCTGCCGATCCCACCAAAGTGCTGAAGCTGGTGGGAGCTAAAGGCAACAACCTGAAAGATGTCAGGCTAACGCTGCCCGTCGGGCTGTTCACTTGTATTACTGGTGTTTCTGGTTCCGGTAAATCGACGCTGATTAACGATACACTGTTTCCGCTAGCGCAACGTCAGCTTAATGGCGCAACGCTGGCAGAACCGGCACCATACCGTGAGATTCACGGCCTTGAACATTTTAATAAGGTGATCGATATCGATCAAAGTCAGATTGGGCGTACACCGCGTTCCAACCCGGTGACCTACACAGGCATATTTACCCATCCGTGAACTGTTTTTCGGCGTGCTAGAAGCGAGAAACCGTGGATACACAACCTCGAACCTCGGGCGCTTTAGTTTCAACGTGCGCGGCGGGCGCTGTAAGACCTGTCAGGGCAATGGCGTCATCAAAGTGGAGGAGATGCTACGCTTCCTGCCGGATATCTATGTGCCGTGCGAGCAGTGCAAAGGCAAACGCTATAATCGTGAAACGCTGGAAATTAAATACAAGGGTAAAAGCATTCATAAAGTGCTGGAAATGACCATTGAAGAGGCGCGTGACTTCTTTGATGCTATTCCTGCCTTGGCTGCTCGCAGGCTGCAAGCATTTATCGATGTGGGGCTTTCTTATATTCGTCTTGGCCAGTCGGCAAGCACGCTCTCTGGCAGTGAAGCACAGTGTGTGAAACTATCCAGTGAGTTATCCAAGCGAGGAACGGGCAAACCCTGTATATTCTTGACGAGCCAACCACTGGGCTACATTTTGCCGATATTCAGCAACTGTTAGATGTGCTGCATCAATTGCGAGATCATGGGAACACCATTGTGGTAATTGAGCACAATCTGGATGTAATTAAAACCGCGAACTGGATTGTAGATCTTGGTCTGGTAGGGGCAGCGGTGGCGGTCAAATGCTGGTATCCGGTACCTCGGAGACGATTGCTAATTGCAAAGCATCGCACACTGCCCGTTTCCTCAAGTCGATATTGGCACGCAAGTAGTGCTGTTCACGACGCCCAGTATTGCGCCGGATATCGTGATTATAAGGGTATCCACGTTTACTTTTTATTTCGATAAGCACCGCTTTCGTTGTCGTACCACTATTTCACACTATCTTTCTTAGCGAGAAAGATCTTTTCTACGAGAATTACAGGAGAAATATTTTCTATTTTCTCTGGATCTGATGCGGCACTTATCCTATTATTGGGGAAGGAGTTGGCTATCAGGGCCGGAAAGCCCGCGCTGTAAATGGCACGCAACGTGTAAGCATCGGCATCGATGCCGCCGCCAAAGCTTTGATAGGCGATATCCATAAACGGAATCAGTTCATGTTTGATCACCGTTTTAATAGTGCGATCCCATTGCGCATTAGTCAGATCGTAACCGGTCAGGTTATGGCAGCACGGGTGCAATAGTACGATACAGCGCGCGGGCAAACTTTCCAGTGTGGCAATCATGCCATCGAAATTTACGCCCAGCGTTTGTGCATCAAAAATAGGGGTAAGCGTGTACCTTTAAATCCGGCACCAGCAAAAATAACGATGTGGTTTTCCCAAGTCGGATTGCTAACCAATACCTTGGATTCAGGGAAATAACGTTTCAGGAAGTCAGTACCCACTTTTAGTGCGCCAGAACCGCCCAGCATCTGGATAGTGGCGATGCGGTTTGCAGCCAAGCGCGGGTGTTCTTTGCTAAATAGCAGCGTCTGAATAGCGGAACGATAGGGGGCTGAAAACCTTCCATAGGCAAATAAAGAGGAAGCCTTTTGGCTGCGCCTCAAGTACATCAACGGCACCGCTCATGGCCCGCAATTGCGGGATGATATTCTATTCGTTGTAATAGAACCTGATACTGAGATTGATCTTGTCTGCGTGCGGGATCCTGTTTGTATTTTCCATCAGAGACAGAATAGGATCTCTGGCATAGGCGTCAATATATTGGAACACGGTTTTTCTCCAGAAAAATTATCTGCCACGCTTAACGCGCAGCTCGCAAGCAACCCCTTGGCGAGCTCATTTAGACCGTATAACGCTCCTGGCAGTGATTTATCGCAATGATAGCGAAAGCCAGCACATCACCACATCAACCGCCATTTGTAACTTGTCAGCACGTATGCCGCAGTGATCCAGAAGGTAGAGCACCAAAATATTCACGCTACCCAGACTGGACTTGTGGCGAAACGGCACAATAAAGCCTAGCCCAATGATAATATTGCCAAACAGCGTGGCATAGAAAGGCTGAAGTCTATCAAAGTGAATAAACAGCGGATGCGCGTCTGACAAGTAGGGAAACCAACCCGACGGGCACAGAAGGTCTTGATGGTGACGTTCCATCCCATGCGGCGAACGGCCAGATAATAAAACGGCAGCTTGATTAGAAAGAAATGGTGCCAAATGAATATGCGTGATGTAGTGCAGCAATAATGCCATCCCTGCTGCGCCGCCGATGAGTGCACCAGATTGACGTAACAGGATGATCCCCACAAGACAAGACACCATTAATGAGCCAATCAAGAGCGCCAGAACATCTTCCAATAGGGTGTGTTTTAGATTTTCAGTTGCAACAATGCTATCCACGGTGTGTTCAATGGCAGAAAAAATCAAAATGTGACGCAAGCAAAGCAAAAAAGTGCATCAAAAATAGCGCTAAAAGTGGAGAGGTTGGCGAATTAACGCGGGTAATAAGTATAACTTATTGAAATACATTTATTACCATCTGCATGAAAAGTGCATTAAACTTAGTTTTTTGCTTAATTCACGCATTGTATCATGGTTTTTGCGTGATGTGCATGTGTCCATGCACTAAAAGGAAGCATCTTGCCCTAATAGGGGCAAGCCTTCAGTTAGGCAGCATTAATCCCATTTTCTTTCAAGGCTATTCAGAACAACTGAGGTCTTCAGGTGAGAGACGCTTTTATTCTGCGACAAGATGCGACTGATCAGATAACTCAGCCCTTGCAGATCGGCTACCGCAATTTTCAGTAAATAGTCGGCATCGCCGGTGGTTTTGCAGGCATCAATGATAGCAACTCTATTTCTCCTAACATCTGGTGAAAGCGCTACACGTAGTTGGTGGTATGGTTGATTAGGCGCACTTTGATCAAACCAAGACACTACAGACCAATGGCATTGGGTGCAAGTTTGGCGGCCTGCTCAAGTGCAATGCGACGGCGCGAATACTGCGATGCGGATAACCCGATCAGTTAGCTTAACTCCTGACTGGTCAAGCGGCGTTGCCTTGCAGTAAGGTCAGCATTTTCAAATCATAATCATCTATCTGCTACATGGTTCTTTATCTGCATGATGTATAGGGAAGATAAAACAGACTAACAGCTTATTATCACTGCGTGCCGCTTCTTTTCACATCCCCGTTCTCGAGGGGATTGCACAACTAATAGCATGTACCGCGTTAGCGCAATATCATGCGTCCAGTGATGCAACTAAGGTATTTTATGCATATGATTGCCTGTTTATGCATCAATCTGTTTTGTGCTGACATTGAGTATTCCGCAACGTGATAATTAAAATAATTAATATATTCATGGTATTAATTTTGTTTATAGCTGGAATTCGCCGTGGCCTTGCTGAGGCTGTCCTGATTATTGCTATCTATGATATTACCAACACAACATCTTGTTCGTGGAATGTCATGGATACGTCGCAGACAACGGATCAGTTTAAAAGAGGGTTAAAAACCGCCATATCCAGTTGATTGCATTAGGGGCGCGGTAGGCACTGGGTTGTTTTTGGGGATTGCGCAAACCATTAAATGGGGATAACGGTCATCATCTTCTCCTTTGGCGGTCTTGAACTGGTCGGGATCACTTCGGCTGAGGCCGATCGGCCAGAAAAAAGTATTCCGCGCGCCACCAATTAGGTTATTTATCGCATTCTGCTGTTTTATGTGGGCACGTTTGCGGTGTTGCTATCGCTGTACGCTTGGCAGAAAATGGTGGAAGGTGGCAAGTCCGTTTGTGCTGATTTTCCACGCGCTGGATAGCAACGTGGCGGGGCAACCGTGCTGAATTTTGTGGTGCTGTCTGCGGCGCTCTCGGTATACAGCGGTTTCATCTATTGCAACAGCTGTATGCTGTTTGGCCTGGCTACACAGGGCAACGAACCTCACGCACTGTTTAGCATCAAAAAACGCGCTATTCCGCTGAACGCACTGGGCGTATCGGCGCTGGCAACCGGGGCTGTGCGTGGTGTTTAACTACCTGATGCCTGGCACAAGGCCCTTGAGCTGCTGATGGCGCTGGTGGTGTCCGTGTTAGTGATCAACTGGGCCATGATTTGCATTACACACCTTAAGTTCCGCCATGCGATGCAAGTGGCCGTAAAGGAAACGCTTTTCAAAAGCTGGAGCTATCCGGTGACCAACGTGATTTTCCTGCTATTTCTGTTGAAGTATTCTGGTGATCATGGCGATTACACCCGGTATTTAGCTCTCGGCGTGGTTGATTCTTGTGTGACTAGTGACTTATCGGGTGAAGAACCGTAACTGCACGCCAGCAGATATCGTAGTCAGTAACGTGTAATTGATGGGAAGGGTGTACAGCAAGGTACGCCTTTCTTACGCATTAATCATCGAAGTACTCTAACGTCAGACGCTATGTTACACGGGTAATCAGCTCGTAAGCGCTGATCTTTGTGTGTGCAGTAATCCTCTCGACGGGCAGTACGTCTCCCTATAATATCACCTTATCACAATATCACCTCATTGCCACCTGCTCCTTTGCATCAGATCCCAGATCGACCATCAACATATCCATCGATACGCGTCCCACTAATGGCACTTCACGGCCATTGGCCAGTACGGGTGTACCAAAAAGGTGCTGAGCCTGGATAGTCATCGCTATACCCCATCACGACCACGCCAAGCAGGGTAGCGCGAGCTGGTCCAGATATAGCCGTGTTCCTCGGCTTCGCCCGCTTTGTGCTCGCACACCGCGATCAGATGTGAGATGAGCGTTATGGCCGGTTGCAGTCCAAAATGGACGACAGTTTCTGTGGCCAGTGGTGATACGCCGTAGAGAATAATCCCCGATCTTACCTGATTTCGGTGCACCTGTGGCCACAGCAGAATACCGCCGAAAGTTGCGATAGATTGCGTGCCCGCCTTTCCCTCAGGGAGGGCATCAAAGCAGGCGATTTGTTTTAGAGTGCTATTGAAATTATGCTCATCGGCACGGCAAAAATTGCTCATTATATTAACAGGTTGCACCACATTTCAGCACTGTATCAGTCGTTGATAAAACGCTTCTGCCTTATCAGGACGGCTACCCAAACGGTGTATGCCTGCATCCAGCCTCATCCATACGGTAAGAGGGGATGCGGTAAATCAGCCTGCTCCAATGCTTCCAACTGTTCGACACTGTGCACCACGGTTTTCAATTGATGCTGTGCCAATAATGGAAAGTCATCGGCAGAGAAAAAATCTTCCAGTAGCAGGATAGGTTTGGTGATGCTCGCTTGGAGTAGTGTCAACGCCTCCGCGAGTTAGGTGACGCCGAAGCAGTCGGCATACTGAAGGGTGGTGGCGCATTCAATTGCGCCGTGGCCGTACGCATTGGCCTTCACGACGGCGACCCCCGACTGTTCAGCGCTAACTGGCGCACGCGCTGCATATTGTGAGGCAATGCGCGTCGACTGATGACGACGGTTGCCATTTTCATTTCTACTGTCCTTAGCGCTGCCGCTCAGGTGCGCTATTTATTTATCATCGTATTTTGGACCGGCATAATTATCAAAACGCGACCACTGCCCGTTGAAGGTCAATCGAACGGTGCCGATAGGGCCGTTACGCTGTTTCCCTAAGATAATCTCAGCGATGCCCTTCAAATCGCTATTTTCATGATAAACCTCATCACGATAGATAAACATAATCAGGTCGGCATCCTGCTCGATAGAGCCGGATTCACGCAGGTCGGAGTTGACCGGGCGTTTATCTGCTCGCTGCTCCAGACTACGGTTAACCTGAGAGAGTGCGACCACAGGCACTTGCAATTCTTTTGCCAATGCTTTAAGAGAACGGGAAATTTCGGCGATTTCAAGGGTTCGATTACCCGAAAGGGCAGGAACTCGCATCAGTTGCAGGTAGTCGATCATAATCAGGCTGAGGCCATCATGCTCACGGAAAACGCGGCGTGCACGGGAACGTACTTCCGTGGGCGTCAAGCCGGAAGAGTCATCGATATACATGTTTTTCTTCTCAAGCAAAATGCCCATAGTGCTGGAGATGCGCGCCCAGTCCTCATCATCCAACCGCCCGGTACGGATACGGGTTTGATCCACGCGTGACAGCGAGGCTAGCATACGCATCATGATCTGTTCGCCGGGCATTTCCAGACTGAAGATCAGCACTGGCTTTTCTTGCATCATGGCGGCGTTTTCGCACAGATTCATGGCGAACGTGGTTTTCCCCATGGAGGGGCGCGCCGCGACAATGATCAAATCCGATTTTTGCAGCCCGGCGGTTTTTTTATCCAGATCCTTATAGCCACTGGAAACGCCGGTTACCCAGTCGTGCGGACGTTGATACAACTGCTCGATGCGTGAGACGGTGTCTTCCAGAATGCGATCGATACTTTTTGGGCCTTCATCCTTGCTGGCGCGGTTTTCGGCGATCTGAAATACGCGCGATTCCGCTAGATCCAGCAGATCTTCACTACTGCGACCTTGTGGATCGTAACCCGCATCGGCGATTTCGTGGGCAACGGCGATCATCTCACGCACCACCGCCCGTTCTCGCACGATATCGGCGTAAGCACTAATATTGGCGGCGCTGGGGGTGTTCTTCGCCAGTTCTGCCAGATAAGCAAAACCGCCGACCGTGTCCAGTTCGCCTTTTTGCTCCAGCGACTCGGACAAAGTAATGAGATCTATGGGCTTGTTCAATTCCAATAGCCGCTGCATTTCACTGAAAATCAGACGGTGGGCGCGGTTATAGAAATCGTTGGCGACGACGCGTTCTGCGACGTTATCCCAGCGCTCGTTGTCGAGCATCAAGCCGCCCAGAACCGACTGCTCCGCTTCCAACGAGTGGGGCGGGAGCTTTAACCCTTCCAGCTGTCGGTCGCGGTGCTGTTTCGATGGGGGTACAGTGCGCTTTTCTGCCATGGGATTACGTTCTTTATTGGTTGATTTGTTATTCCACAAGGAGGTATTGTATACGAAACTGACGTGATAAAAACTCGCCCGTGTGTTTATCGAACTGGACTGCATCAGAAAAACATGGCGAAACGCATTCAATTCACCGCCCACGGCGGCCCTCTGAGGTACCAGAGTACGTTTATTTTACCCCGCGTGAACCGACACTGCGGGTGAGGGTGAAATACAAATTAAAAACCGTGCTTGTCGGAATCAACTTTATCAATACCTACGTGCGCAGTGGCTTTATTCGGTATACAGGCCTTCCCATCTGGGCTAGGCACCGAGGCGGCGGTTGTGGTGGCGAAAGTCGGCGCGGGCGTAAAGCGGTTTTTAGGTCGGCGATCGAGTGGTGTATGCGCAATCGGGGCCTGGGAGCTTACAATGCAGTGCACAATGTGGTTGCGAATCGCGTAGCACATCTGCCCGGATTCTATCAGCTTTGAGGCAGGGTGCGGCATCGTTTCTGAAAAGCTGACAGTATACTACCTGCTGCGTGAAGCCTATGATATTACATCCGGTGAGACATTCCTGTTTCCACGCGGCCGCTGATGGCGTTGGCCTTATCACCTGCCAGTAGGCCAAGGCGTTAGGTGCGAAACTTATTGGTACGGTCTTGGCCAGATGAAAAGGCAGCACTGGCGCGTAAGATGGGTGCCTGGACGACCATCGACTATCGCAGTGAGTACATCGCGCAAGCGGGTACTGGAATTTAACTGGATGAGCAGAAGCTGCCCGTGGTGTACAACTCTTTAGGTAAAGATACCTGGGAATCCTCGCTCGACAGCCTGCAACGTCGCGATTTGATGGTGAACTTCGGTAACGTTTCCTGCTCCGGTAACCTGCGTGAACTTGGATATTCTGAATCAGAACGGGTCGCCTTTACGTGACGTCCGTCGCTGTTTGACTATGTCACCAATCGTGCAGAACTGGATAAAGCGAGCAGCGAGCTGTTTTCGCTGATTGCCAGCTGTGCAATCAAGGTAGATGTTTCTGCCAATCAGATCTTCGGGCTGTCGGAAGCGCAAAAAGCGCATCGCGCACTGGAGATTCGTCAGACGCACGGTTCGTGCCTGCTAATGATATCAGGACGATAAGTGAGACGCTGTAGTTTTTTGCTATAAATAAATGGTAGGTAAGCGTAAAAACAAGTGCCCCAACAAACAGGGCCCTTGTTGCTGCATTATTTTTGATATTTCATCATGCTGTATGCAAGGTGCAGCGTAGCGAACGTCAGAGCATCGAGGCGCATTTTTTTTGGATGATGATGCTCTGTGACGCGGATGAAGTCATTTTTTATTGATTCGCGCAGGCCGCGTGTCCTGTGCGTGTTACCGGTTACGCAAACCGCCTTGCTACATTAAGATAGTCATAGTGACCAAGAGTCGTCATCCTAACCTAACAGCGGCTTAGGGGAAAAATATCTGTTGGCACACAAAATTGGCGTAAATTACTGGGATCGTGGTGCTAGAAACGGTATTTGCAGCTGTCATTACAACGCGTGGCATCAGCGCTAATCACGCAGCGGTTTTTGCTGCCAGTAACATCACAACTAGGAGATCGCCACCGCCATCAGCAGCTATCAACATGACCACAGCAGCAATGACCAATGCGCCCAGTACGCCAATCAGTGAAATTCTGGTGACCATTAACATCACGATTGGCAATGGCTTGTGGCTATTTTGCCTAACAGTTGCTGTTTTTATACTTTGTGATCGCGAATCATCTTCAGCGCCGCTTCCACAACAGGGAAGCCTGCACCGGGTTTATGAGCATTTTCGTTTAAATGATGACGCCATTGGCGCGCGCCGGGAATACTTTGGAACAAGCCAAGCATATAGCGGGTGATATGGCCCAAACAGGTTCCGTTGGTCAGTTCACGTTCTATGTAAGGGTACATAGTAAGGGTACATCGCTTCCACCACGCTAAACGGGCTGACGGCAGGCGTATCAATACAAAACAGTTGCGAATCTACATCCAGTAGCAGGCTGGGATTTTGGTAGGCTTCGCGCCCCATCATCACCCATCGAGTTGTGCCAAATGGTTTTTGCCTCTTCCAGCGTTTTTACCCCGTCGTTAATGGCGATGGTCAATGCCGGGAAATCGCGCTTGAGCTGATAGATGCGCGGATAATCCAGTGGCAGGATCTCGCGATTCTCTTTTTGGACTCAGGCCAGAAAGCCAGACTTTGCGCGCATGGACAATAAAGATATCGCGCTGGCCGCGTTCGAACAGGGTGTGAACAAAATCGCACAGAAAAGCGTAGCTATCCTAATCGTCGATACCGATACGGGTTTTCACCGTAACGGGGATCGATACCCGATCGCGCATTGCTTTGATGCAATCTGCCAACCAGTTCGGCTTCTGCTATCAGGCAGACACCGAAGCGTCCATTCTGCACGCGGTCTGAAGGGCAGTCAACATTGAAATTGATCTCATGGTAGCCGTGCTACTCTTCTGCCAACCGCGCGCACTGCGCCAGTGCGGCAGGCTTGCTGCCGACCAACTGCAACGACACAGGATGCTCGGTATCACTGTAAGCCAGATAATCTCCCTTTCCGTGAATAATGGCGCCGGTCGTGACCATCTCGGTGTACAGCAGCGTTTTACGGATCAGTTGGCGGTGGGAATAACGGCAATGGCGATCGGTCCAATGGAGCATCGGCGCGATGGAGAAGCGTTGTGCAGGGAAGCTGTGCTAAGCATCAGAAGATGGGTGCATATGTCTTATTGTGTCCGGTCAATCGTGATCCCAATTTAGGGAAACCTAAAGATAGTGTATCATTGAAAGCCGGTGTCTTCGAAACCGGTTTATGCGTTGTGAATGCCGCTTACGCAGCAAATCCCCTCAACTTTAACATGCAAAAAAGCGCGACACGCATCGATATTGCCCAGAAATTAATCTCTCTGTTACCGTCGGCGGTTTCCAGCATGAAGGTGGGGAAGCCGTGTTCGCCTGTTCGCCCACTTTCGCCAACAATGCACGGCTCTCCTTGAAATGTTTCTTCAGTCCATCGGCGTTAACGAAGGTATACTCATTAACAAATACAACTGGATCCACCCCGATTTCACTAGCGCACTGTGTCAATACGTCAACATCAGCGATTTTTCTGCCCTGTTCATAATGCGAACGTTGCACATGATGCAGTATCATCATAGCCTTTAGTTAGCTAGCTATATACTCTGCCGCGATAACGGCTGCTATCGGTGGCGCAGAGTCCAGTATGACGTTGGTATCGCGCAGCAGATTATCGAAGTAAGGCTGACCGCGATCAGTTCTGCGATACGCTGGTCATATAGTGTAGGGTTACTGCGGCCATTTCATTTCACTTTTAAGCAATTTTGCACTCAGTTTCAGGCTGGACTCTTCGTGCAGGTCGGGGTACTGCTTCTTCATGGTATCGATCAGCGTAGCAGAATCTTTACTGGTAGCCAGCGCTTTTTCCAGCGTGTTCAGGTATTGCAGACAGTTGGCGGCCAGAAACAGCCAACTTTCTACGCCGCCCAGCAATTCTGCCAGCGTAAACAGTTTCAATTCACCCAGGAAAAGTCGCAGGGTGTCTTCATCGCCGTTCAGTTCAAAGCTCAAAATGGCACCGAAACCGGACTGCTGAAGCGGTTGTGTTTGTAGGTAATCAATCAAGTTGCAGCGCATTTTTTTGCACAGCGGCCATACATTGGGGCCAAGGGTGCGTAACTCACGCAGCAGCAGATAGCTGTTAAACGCCGCCCCGTCACACCGATATTGTTAACCCACCAGGCCAGCTCTGTCACCAGCGCCGAGTCTTTGGCAATCACCGTGCCAGCCACCACATCGGAGTACCCATTGAGATACTTAGTGCAGAGGAGTACACCACCAAATCTGCCCCAATGCCAGCGGACGCTGCAACGCCGGGCTCAGGAAGGTATTATCGACCACGCTGACCGCACCGGCGTCACACGCTGCCTGACAAATGGCGGGGCGATATCCACCACACGAAGCAGCGGATTGCTGGGATTTTCCAGCAGCACCAGTTTGGGTTTTCTTCCAGTGCCGCAAACGCAGCCGCGTCGCCCTGATCGACAAATTTTACGAGAAATGCACTGCGTTTGTTCAAGCTGTCAAACAAACGGTAACTGCCGCCATAGCAATCATGGAGGAGAAACCAACAAATCACCAGGACGCAGAAAACGGTGCACACCAACAAAGCGGAACCACACAGCCCTATTGTTCATTATCATTAAGTCCGCTACGAACGGCAATCGTTGCTTGTTTAAGCATCATGGTCATTTTCCTAACTGACGGTAGGGTATAGGATGTCAAGAGTAATCCCAAGCTAAACGGACGTTAATACATCTATATATCTAAACTCCTTTGCGTGTAGATTGAGAATTGACGGAAATCCAGTTAGAATTACCCTCATATCATGAGGGTTTTATCTTCCTGACTACTATATTTTTATAGATATCCCATGGCTGAGTGGAACGGCAAGTATGTCAGCCTTTACGCTGAACACGGTAATAAAGAGCGAACAAGTTAAAAAGATCACGGTCTCGATTCCGCTTAATGTGCTAAAAATCCTGACTGATGAGCGCACCCAACGTCAGGTCAATAACTTGCGCCATGCAACCAACAGTAAATTATTGCATGAAGCGTTTCTGCACGCATTTACCGGCCAGCCACTACCGGATGACCATGATTTGCGTAAAGAGCGCAGCGATGAAATCCCTTGAGATGGCCAAGGCGATCAAGTGCAAGATGGGATTGACCCGGATACGTGGGAATATTGATCTGTTGATCGGGCGGTATACTGCTCTAGCTATAGAAACAATAAAGCACCCAAGGGTACCTTATTGTTTATGCAGGGAGGCTTATTTTTTGCTACCCGGCACGCTGAAACGCTTGTTGAAGCGCTCAACACGACCACCGGTGTCAACAACACGTTGTTTACCGGTATAGAACGGGTGGCATTCGCCACAAACGTCCAGGTTCAGATTATGACCCACGGTAGAATGGGTTTTGATAACGTTACCGCAAGAACACGTTGCAGTAATCGCTACATAATTCGGGTGAATACCTTTTTTCATGGTAAACCTCTGTTAAGGCCGTGTCGCTATCCAGCACTGTTTCGCCAGACACAACACGAAGTTAAGCACTTGTAAGCACAGTACTATGCATTGACGCTCTATGATCAGTATACGCTTCGCCATCGCACGGTCTTTACACCGTGCATAGCAAAGCCATATAAAGTCGGCGACTCATACAGAAATTAGCCAACCGATGCAATCAAGTAACACATTTTAGTATGCAACCTGTACACTTACTGCGCAAGCCCCATGACCTCCGCGGAGCGGTAACACATCGTACCGTCGGGCTGCGCTATGCAGGGAAAACAGCAGAGCGCCAGAGTTATCAACCGGAGAAAGCATGTCCATCGTTCAGGTTGCGTTGCCTGTGCCGCTGGCACGCACATTCAATTACTTGCTGCTCGCAGATATGACGCCATCGCCTGGCGTGCGCGTCAGTGTGCCTTTTGGCAACCGCAAGGCGATTGGTATTGTCGTGGCGTGCAGCGATCGCAGCGAACTTCCGGTAGAACAGCTCAAATCCATTCACGATGTGCTTGATGCGCATCCGCTTTTTCCTGACAGCTTGTGGCACATTCTTCTCTGGGCCGTGGGCTACTATCACTATCCTATAGGTGAGGTGCTGTTCCACGCCTTGCCGATTTTGCTGCGCCAGGGCAAACTGGCCCATCACGCTCCACTCTGGCAATGGTTTGCCACTGAACAAGGTAAAGCCACACCGCTCACCACGCTGGTTCGCGCCCGCAAACAGCAGCAGGCGCTGGCAGCCCTGATGCAAGGTGCGCTGTACCGTCATCAAATAAATGAATCCGGTCTGACGGAGAGCGCATTGCAGGCACTGCGCACCAAAGGGTTGTGCGATCTTAAGGCTATCGACGTGGAGGTGCAGGACTGGCGTCGCCAGCCCATCACCCATGATGAACAGCTGCGCCTCAATACCGAGCAGGCGACCGCAGTGTGTGCTATTCGCAGCGAAGACAGCCATTTTACTGCCTGGCTACTGGCTGGGATAACCGGCTCCGGCAAAACCGAAGTGTACCTGAGCCTACTGGAAAGCGTGTTATCACAAGGCAAGCAAGCACTGGTGCTGGTGCCAGAGATCGGCCTGACGCCGCAGACCATTTCCCGTTTCCGCGCACGCTTCATCGCGCCAGTGGATGTGCTGCACTCGGGACTGAACGACAGCGAGCGTCTGGCGGTTTGGTTACGCGCACGCAGCGGAGAATCCGCGATTGTCATCGGCACCCGGTCTGCGCTGTTTACCCCGTTTGCCTGCCTGGGAATGATCATTATCGATGAAGAGCACGACGGCTCATATAAACAGCATGAAGGATGGCGCTATCATGCGCGTGATTTGGCGGTGTTCCGCGCCAGAGAGGAAAATATTCCCATCGTGCTCGGCTCCGCCACGCCTGCGCTGGAAACGCTCTACAATGTGCAGAACGGCAAATACCTTCAGCTCACGCTTCGCAAGCGTGCGGGCAATGCACAACCTGCGCGCCAGCATATCCTCGATGTCAAAGGATTACCGCTCACCAGCGGCCTATCACAGCCACTGATTACCCGCATTCGCCACCATTTGGAACACAACAATCAGGTCATCCTGTTTCTTAATCGCCGGGGTTTTTCGCCGGTAGTGATGTGTCACGAATGCGGTTGGATCGCGGAATGCCACCGCTGCGAGCACTATTACACCTATCACCAGCAGCAGCGTCAACTCCGTTGTCACCATTGTGACAGCCAGCGTCCGGTGCCGCAGCAGTGTCCGCACTGCGGTTCAACGCATCTGGTGCCAGTTGGTTTGGGCACCGAGCAGCTGGAGGAGTCGCTGACCTCCCTGTTTACCGATGTGCCCATTACCCGTATCGATCGCGACACCACTAGCCGCAAAGGCATGCTGGAACAGAAACTGGCGCAGGTGCGTCAAGGAGATGCGCGCATTCTTATCGGAACGCAGATGCTGGCAAAAGGGCACCATTTCCCAGATGTCACGATGGTGGCACTGCTTGATGTCGATAGCTCGTTGTTTTCCAGCGATTTTCGTGCAACAGAACGTTTTGCCCAGCTCTATACTCAGGTTTCCGGACGCGCCGGACGTACCGGGAAGAGCGGCGAAGTGGTGCTGCAAACCCATCACCCTGACCATCCGTTACTACAATTGCTGCTACAAAAGGGCTATGACGCCTTCGCCAGTCAGACGCTGAAAGAGCGTCAAAGCGTGTTTCTGCCCCCCTACACCAGACACATTCTGTTCCGTGCCGACGATCACGATAATCAGCATGCGCCGCTTTTCCTACAGCAACTGCGCAACCTGCTGAAAAGCAGCCCGCTCAAGGATGACGCGCTCTGGCTACTCGGTCCGGTTCCGGCATTGCAACCCAAACGCGCCGGGCGCTTTCGCTGGCAATTGCTGTTGCAGCACCCCTCCCGCACCACGCTTCAGCGTATCGTTAAAGCCTCACTGCCGCTTATCCCGCTACTGCCCGCAGCGCGAAAAGTGAAATGGGTGTTGGATGTCGACCCCACCGATAACTAATCGCCATCGTTAACACATCACGAAAAAATGCGAACGGTGCCGAAAAACGATATCCGTCACATCTTTTACGCAATCTGAGCAGCAAAATTTACGCGCCATCTGTTAAGCGTATGCAGAGAAATAGTATCCTTAGCAAAATAGGTGGCATAAGCCTGTCGGGAAAAAATCTGACGGCGTGCGTGCCGCCGTCCTGTTCGCCAATCGAATACGATGTAAGGAAAACCGTGGTGGACTATAAAATGACACCACGCCGGCAACGATGAAAGACGTGGCAGGGATCGCTGGTGTATCGACGGCCACGATCTCCCGAACGTTAATGAACCCGGAGAAGGTCTCGAGCCAAACGCGTAAGCAGGTTAAATAAGCCGTGCTCACCGTAGGTTACGCGCCGCATGCACTTGCCCATCACGTAAAACGTAGAGAGTCACGCACGCTGCTCGCGATTGTGCTAGATATTTGCGATCCATTTTTTACCGATGTCCTGGCGGTATCGAAGATATTGCCGAAAAACAAGCTTATCTGGTACTAATTTGTGATTTCGCTCACCAGTATCACAAAGAAAAGTCCTTCGTGGATTTGACTATCACCAATCAGATTGATGGCATGTTGCCGCTCGGGGCCAATCTGCCGTTTAGCACCAGCAAAGAGTAGCGGCGCAACCTACCTGCCGCCGATGGTGATGGTCAACGAGTTTTCACCCGATCTAGAATTGCTGACGGTGCACATCGATAATCTCACCGCTGCCTTTGATGTTGTTTATTATCTGCACGGGCTCGGGCACACCGCCGCATTGCCTGTATCGCAGGTCCCGAAAACATACATTTGAGCGAATACCGCTTGCAAGGGTATATCCAGGTGCTGCGCCGCAGCGGCATTCAGGTGGATAATCAGTATATCTATCGCGGAAGCTTCAGTTATAAAGCTAGCTTGAAAGGGTTGATGATGCCGCTGAAGCACCCGGCACTGCCCAGCGCCATATTTTGCCACAGCGACATGATGGCGATGGGAGTGCTCTCTCAAGCAAAAAATGAAGCTGGATGTTTCCCAAAGATCTGTCGCTGGTGGTTTTTGATGATATCGAGCAGGCACAATACTGTTTTCCAGCACTAACTACCGTTGTCCAACTCCGCTATGAACTGAGGTGTGCATCCATGCATCTGCTATTTGGAACAATTGCAGGAGGGCCATCCGGCGCCAAACGGTTCACGGTTACTCAACACAGCAAATTGATTATTCGTGACAGCACGGCCACGCCAAATTACGCTCGTTATCGGGTTTAAGAATTCCGGTGCTGGTAAAAGTTTTAAGGTTCAGTAACATGTTCCCTAAATCTTTCATTTTATTTGTAGCGAAACGACAGTGACACAACGAGATTACGTTAGCCGTGGGCGCTCAGGCGAACGACGAAAAAAGACAAGTAGTCGAAGAGGTAGCTCTTCGTCTGATATCTATAAGCTCATGATAATGCTTACTATTACCGTTATGGTAACCTTCGCGTGTGGACTCTATTTTATCACCAACAACAAGCCTGCTGAGTCGCCAGTGCTACCGCGCAGCGCCACCAACAACGACAATGGTCTGCCACCAAAGCCGGAAGAGCGCTGGCGTTATATTAAAGAACTGGAGAATCGTCAATTGGGCGTTCCTGAGTCAACGCCACCCAATTCCGGTGGAAAAATCAAACCACTAGTCCAACTTACGCAAGAACAACACCAGTTGCTAAAGCAGATGCAGGCGGATATGCGTCGTTCGCAGACGCAGCTGTCAGAAGTGCCTTATAACGATCAAGCGCCGGTGCTTCGTTCACAGGTCACCATCACCGCGCCCAAAACCGTGGTGGTACCGCCGGTAGCAACCGCGTCGACGGTGACGCATCCGTTCGTGAGTATGCGTGCGCCGCCCGTCACTACCCCAGCAATACAGCCCGCTACACCTAAGCAGGAAACCACAAAACAGGTGGAAACCGCGAAGCAGCCGGAAACACCTAAACCAGAAAAAACACAGCGCTGGATGGTACAGTGTGGTTCGTTTAAAACGCTGGAACCAGCAGAATCAGTACGCGCACAATTGGCTTTTTCCGGTATCGAAAGCCGCATCTCCAGCAGTGGCAGCTGGAATCGCATCACGTTAGGGCCGTATAAAGATCGCGACACCGCCGACAAAATGTTATCGCGCTTGAAAGATGCTGGCGCAGAAAACTGCATTCCTCTCGCTGCCGGGGGTTGAAAACTCCTAAGCGGTCCCCCATCTACAAAATTAATATGCCTTACAGCACTGTGGGGTTCTTTTTCCTTATCTAGCGGGGGGATCGACGCGTGACAACTATAGTAAGTGTACGTCGCAACGGCCACGTGGTGATTGGTGGCGACGGCCAAGCCACATTGGGAAACACGGTCATGAAGGGAAACGTGCGCAAAACACGCCGCCTGTACAACGACAACGTGATCGCGGGCTTTGCGGGCGGCACCGCTGACGCCTTTACGCTGTTCGAGCTGTTTGAACGCAAGCTGGAACTGCATCAAGGCCACCTGGTCAAGGCCGCCGTGGAATTGGCAAAAGACTGGCGCACCGACCGTATGCTACGCCGTCTGGAGGCACTGCTAGCCGTCGCAGACGAAAATGCGTCGCTTATTATCACCGGTAACGGCGATGTAATTCAACCGGAAAACGATTTGATTGCTATAGGTTCTGGCGGACCGTATGCGCAAGCCGCAGCCAGAACGCTTCTGGAGAACACCGAGCTCAGCGCGCGCGAGATTGTTGAAAAATCGTTGGGTATCGCAGGCGATATCTGCATCTATACCAATCAGTTCCACACGATTGAAGAATTAGCCTCCAAGGCGTAAGGAGTGACATCATGTCTGAAATGACCCCGCGCGAAATCGTTAGCGAGCTCGACAGCTACATCATTGGTCAGCACAAGGCCAAACGTGCGGTAGCAATCGCATTGCGTAACCGCTGGCGTCGTATGCAGCTTTCCAATGCATTACGCCATGAAGTGACACCTAAGAACATCCTGATGATCGGGCCGACCGGTGTCGGTAAAACTGAGATTTCTCGTCGTCTGGCCAAACTGGCCAACACCCCGTTTATTAAAGTGGAAGCCACTAAATTCACTGAAGTCGGCTATGTTGGTAAGGAAGTCGACTCCATCATCCGCGATCTGACGGATGCGGCCATCAAAATGATACGCCAGCAATCACTGGAAAAAAACCGCTTCCGCGCTGAAGAGATGGCCGAAGAACGCATTCTAGATGCGCTAATTCCCCCGGCAAAAAATAACTGGGGCCAACTGGAAGAGCCGCAAGAACCTTCTGCGGCGCGTCAGGCCTTTCGCAAAAAATTGCATGAAGGGCAGTTAGATGACAAAGAAATTGAAATCAATCTGGCAGCTATACCGATGGGGGTTGAAATCATGGCCCCTCCTGGCATGGAAGAAATGACCAATCAGTTGCAGTCCATGTTCCAGAATCTGGCAGGTCAAAAGCAGAAAGCGCACAAGATGAAAATTAAAGATGCCTTCAAGCTGCTGGTAGAAGAAGAAGCCGCCAAACTGGTGAACCCGGAAGAGCTGAAACAGCAGGCTATCGAGTCCGTTGAGCAACACGGTATCGTGTTTATCGATGAGATCGATAAAATCTGCAAACGCGGGGAAACTTCTGGCCCGGACGTCTCTCATGAAGGGGTACAGCGCGATCTGCTGCCGCTGGTGGAAGGCTGTACTGTCTCCACCAAACACGGCATGGTGAAAACCGATCACATCCTGTTTATCGCCTCCGGTGCATTCCAGGTCTCCAGTCCATCAGATCTGATCCCCGAGCTGCAAGGGCGTTTACCTATCCGTGTTGAGTTGCAAGCGCTGACTACGGAAGATTTCGAACGCATTCTGACAGAGCCCAGCGCATCACTTACCGAACAGTACAAAGCGTTGCTAGCGACGGAAGGTGTAGATATCGTCTTCACGACGGACGGCATTCGCCGGATTGCCGAAGCAGCCTGGCAGGTGAACGAGCGCACTGAGAACATCGGCGCACGTCGTCTACACACTGTTTTGGAGCGTTTGATCGAAGAGATCTCTTACGATGCCAGCGAAATGAGTGGTCAAACTGTTACCGTGGACGCAGAATACGTGCGTAGTCATCTTGACGAGCTCGTAGCAGATGAAGATCTGAGCCGTTTTATCTTATAATCCATATAATTCTGATTGTCCTATTGCGCAAACGCTCTGTTTGGCAAATGATGAGAGGCTGATGCCTGCCATTTGCGTTTCTGGCCAGCACTCATAGAGTGGACTTCTCATTCACACATGCATGCGACAGATGTTGAATTGAAAAAATGCAACGTATCATGATATTATCAACCAAAAGTAGAAAAACCAAAGCCTGACTGGACAGCTTACGTCCAAAAACGCTTCCATTAGCGTTTGCGTCCGTTGTGACGGGCTCCGCCATCTCCAGCTGGAACAAAAATTTTAAACTTGGTATCGCTCTGCTAGCGCTACTGATCGCCGGACTGCTGCAAATACTCTCCAATCTGACGAACGATTACGGTGATGCGGTAAAATACAGCGATAGCGAAATCCGTATCGGGTCTTTGCGCGGCATCAAAGCTGGCGCGTTATCTCGCTGTTGCAGTTGCGCATGGTGTTGATCGTTACCGTGGTCCTGACCATCGTATCCGGGCTGTCGGTGGTCATTATGGCGTTCGAAAAACCGTCGGATATCATAGGCTTTCTGATTCTTTGGGTGCTGGCGATGGTCTCCGCCATTACCTATACCGTGGGCAACAAACCCTACGGTTATATGGAACTGTGGGGACATATCCGTCATGATTTTCTTTGGCTGGCTCAGCGTCGCAGGCTCCTATTACCTGCAAATCGGCCATTTTGATAGCATCGTTATGCTGTCCTGTCCGCCATCTCCTGTGGCCTGCTCGCTACTGCGGTGCTGAACATCAACAATTTGCGCGATATCGATAACGATCTTCGCAGCGGTAAAAACATGCTGGCCGTTTGCGCATGCGCAGCGTACCCGGTACAGCACCATTCCCTGCGGTTGCTGACCGCGCCGCAGTGTCTAGCCCTGTTTGCCATGTTTTATCTACACACGCTGATGGCTGGCTATTTATCCTGACCTTGCCGCTACTGTTCAAGCAGGCAGCCTATGCGCGCCGTGAAATTAGTCCTTTCAGCATGCATCCAATCCTGAAACAAACTGTCAAGTGCGCGCTGCTGACCAATTTGCTGTTTGCTGTGTGTGATGCTCAGCAAAGCGGCGAGTATTTACTGATACGCATCAAGTTAACATTTGATGATTTTGCCAACACTTGCCTTTAAGGGCTATACCTAGGATCCAGGCGGCAAATTGACGTAAATCTGATGAAATACGATACTTCTGAGTTATGCGATATCTATCACGAAGAGGTGGCGGCAAAACGTTATTGAACCTCTGTTTTCCAACTTTGGAGGATGCATTTCCTTTGGTGGTAAAATCATCACGTTGAAATGTTTTGAGAATAACGGCATCCTCTACGATGTGCTGGAAGAGAGCGGCGTAGGCGTATAGGTCGGGTACTTCTGGTGGATGGCAGCGGGTTTTGTGCGTCGTGCCTTGATCGATGCTAAACTGGTCCGTCTGGCGACATAAAACGCCTGTGAAGGCATCGTGGTCTTACGGTGCAGTGCGTCCGGTGGACGATCTGGAAGAGTTGAATATAGGCATTCAGGCCATGGCCGCTATTCCGGTGGTATGCCGATAGCGAAGGGGTTGGCGAAAGCTATATTCGCGTCAATTTCGGCGGTGTGACCTTCTTCTCCGGCGATCATCCGTATGCCGGATAATACCGACATTATCCTGTCGGAATATCCACTGGATACCGAATAGTTTGACAGTAGCATATTGATAAAAAGGGCACAGTGCGCCCTTTTTTGACTTTTGCGTTTCTCGCTTAGATTTCTTCCATTTTGCCCAACAGCGCGCGCAGGCGTTCCTGCCAGACAACCTCTTCTTCTTTCAAGTATTCGTTTTCACGCACCAGTATTTCACGGGATTCAGTGACCTATTGGCCTTCCTGCTCAACTGATCGCTCTTTTCCTTCAGCTTTTCGATTTCTATTTTCAATAATATACTAGTATCAATAAATTGATAAACTTTTGCTTCTAGTTTCTTAAACACATCAAATGATATTCTTTAACTCCTTTTAATCGCAAGGCATCAATGAGGCGTACTGTCTCCCTTTCCCACTTCAATCCCGCTTCACATAGGGTTGCTATCACGTTTGCGTTGAGGATGGAACTCCACCAGCACGCCTTTTTCGTTCAGTATATCGATAAATTGTATGGGGCTGTTATGGCTGTTGTACAGCAACCATCATCTCTGATGAGAGTCTTGATCATTTTTTTTAACTACAACAATCAGTGTAAACTGAAATTACGTGCTTGCTTGAGTAACAAAACAACTTGCACGCTACCCTTCTGCCACTCGCGCTCATGTTAATAACGTTAACGCCGTCATTAACATGAAATGGGTGTAAGTAGGTCATTCATTCAATAACCTAATACATCATCAAACGTAATACTCACGTTTGATGTAAGTACCGATAAGCCTATCGTGCATTTCGGATTACGATTGAGGCGTTTCAATCGGTTGCACAGCGTGCAGATTTTTACGCTCAATACGCTGTGTATACAGTTTGCCAACAATGTGTTTTGCTTTTGTAAGTTCGTCGTTGTAAGCCCTATAGCCATCAGTGCACCAAAATGCCACTCTGAACCCTGAGAGCAGTTCCAGCAACTTACGCAGGAGAGGCACAAATGCATGAGGGATAATCCGCTTCAAACACAGCGCTCATACATACCATAGCCAACGCTGTCGTTTTTTGTTGCCAATAAATGGCCCCACATCTCATCCATTTCGCAAAATGGCATCACGCAGCAGAACACCGCGTTGATAGAGCAATCCATCGCAGCCGCTAACTCACTGGAATAGCAAACTCAGGTATTGACGGAAGTGGTATCGGTATTTCGCCTTACACAAGCCGCTGACGGGGCTACTCCCGCTCTCGGCTATGGCCGCCCGGCACAGATCGACTATCAGCGATAAACGCGGTAAGCAACAACCGACCTGAGATAAGGTTGACATAAGATTCCGCGTCGTAAAAAAAACGAGCGGTGCGCTTTGATAGCGCACCGCTCGTCGATATTCTGAACCGTAACCTGAAAGGTTTTTAAAGCTAATCTGCGAGATTAATAATGCCGTTAGAGAAAGCACCAGCGTGGAAACGCACCACCTGCTGATAACGCTACTGCATCGGGATCAGTAAGGGATCGGCAGGCTCTCCCCCATTTGCCGTTCAGGAGGATGCGGCAACGCGGTCACACAGTGCAGTTCAATAATCGGCCCGAGAATCTCATCATCGGTAAAAGGATAGTCGTTTTCGTCGTAGAATAACTTTTCCCTTAACGCCATCACCAACTCGGCATCTTAATACTCTTTATTACGGATGATCATACCCAGACCATAAATTAGCTTTAAACACACCGAGAGACCCCTAACGGACCACTGCCAGTCAACGGCTCTACCACGCCACGTATTTCACGCATAATCGTCTTTACGGAAGATTTGCAGCATAAGAATACTCACGGCTTCAGCCAACAGCTCAACCGCTTTCAGCATAAAGCTGTGCACGGTTTTCGCCGCATTGAGGGATTCCAGCACATGATTCTCAAAGGAGAGAGTTTCTTCCATCATAAACGTCCCTGCCGAACGGCGCGAATTATTGCATGGCGTTATCACTCACACTCACTGCTTGCTTTATAAGCTTACTCTGCATATCCAGAGCAGAAATTTGCGCCAACGCAGCCTGTGACCTAGGTTATCCAATAACACCGCAATTTCCTGCGCCTGCGAATCCTGCTTACTTGCGGTAATGCATAATAGCCGCCGCGATACCGATAATCAGGTTGTCATTGGGCAATTGATACTCCAGCGTACCCAGCAGTGGTTTGATCAGGCGATCGCCTGCGCTAAGTTTACGTAGCGGCTGACGCCCAACCCGCTTAACCTTATCATGCAGATAAGGGTTTTCGAAGCGGCTTAAATCTTGTTGGTATAGGCAGCATGCTTCTCGGTATCAAAGTCGTAGCGCTTAATCAGCACAGCTCCGCTCTCTTCTATCCCCCACGCACTACATTACCACCTCAGTATCCAGAATGGCACCGCGGATCATCTGATGACGAGTCTGCTGGCCAAGATACTCAATAATGGCATAACTATTATTGAGTATAAACAGCTTGCGTTCAATAAATGCCATCAGATTCTCGATTAATTCCATACCCGCGATCTGTGGTAAAGGTCAACGAATTGTTGGGTTTGGTCGATAATCCATTCACTCAAAGTTTCTACCGTCACGGCCAATGGATCGTCCTGGCTCGCTTACACCGGTGGAACAATACGATCTACAGCCGAATCAACAAAACCTATGTGTTCGTTGACCCATGCCTGCTCGTTCTTCGGCAGATGCTTCCACACGTGTTGCTTTAATTGCGTGAGTGTCGCGTACCATATTTTCACAAGCAATGATATTCAGTGGGTGCGTGTTGCTTTGCGCATGGCGCTTCACAAAACCCTGAGCAATGGCACCCGCAATTTTTCCAGAATTTTGGGCCCTACCGGCGTCGTCACCACATCGGTCTCGGCAAGCAACGCCACGGCTTCCGGACTTGCGCTGTGCAACTGCGCTGACGTTGCTGACCTTTTCCAACTGTGCCTTCTCGTCGACCACTTTACCTGATACTGCTTACAGTTGTTGATGGCGTCCAGCAACGACTTGTTCACATCTGCAAAGGTGAGTTCGATATTGGCGTCTGCCAGCAGTTTTCCGATAAACCGCTTCCGATATATTTCCGGCACCAAAATGTAAAGCTTTCATCATGCGTTAACCTTTAAAACAATGGCAAAAAAAGAGACAGCCCAAAGGCGGCGCTGCCGATACCATCAGGCACTCTTTTTCTCGGAGAGCAGGTCTAGCACTTCCTGCACATCCTGAGTCTGCGCCAAACGGCAATCACGGTGTCATCGTCCAGCGTATTGGTCAGGCGGGTAATCACCGCAATATATTCGTTATTACGCGCCGCGATACCGATCACCAATTTTGCAACGTAATCTTCATCATCACTGAAGCGAACCCCTGCGGATATTGGCAGAAGACGATGCCGGTTTTCAGTACGCGATCTTTGGCTTCAATGGTGCCATGCGGCACAGCGATGGATTCGCCCAGATACGTCTAGGTCAATTTTTCACGCGCCAACATCGCATCCACATATCCCGGCTCAACGTAGCCACCTTTCACTAGTTGCTCACTGGCAAAACAAATCGCCTGCTCTATCGCTCGCCTGCAAGTTTAGGAATACGTTAGCAGCGCCCAGTTGGAAGAAAGGTGGCATCTTGCGGCTCAAAAACCGGTGCGGAGGGAGACGTTGTAACCCACAGGCTGAGCGGCGGCCAGCCGACTAACCGGATCGCTGTACAACTGACTGTCGAGGAAGTTGGTCAGCGAAATATGCTATGCTTGCGGTACATGGCACAGGGCGCGTTCGGTCAAATAACGATGCGTAATCACCAGATCGACATTCTCAGGCAATCTGTTGATGGTGCTATTGGTGACAGAAATTTGCGTCAGCCCGGCATCCTGCACTTTATTGCGCAATACGCCGGCCCCATAGCATGGGAAACCCATGCCAGCATCACAGGCCACAATGATTTTGCGCACGGTGCTCAGAGATCGCCGCTGATGCCAGTAGCACTTGATCCCTTTTGGGGCTGCTTTCATCTCTTGCACACGGCGTGTGGCTTCATCGAGATCGTCACCCTCTTTGGTGCTTTTCAGCAGAATCGAACAGCACAAAGGAGACGGAAAACGCAGCAGCAATCGCCACGATATTGGCAAAATAAGTCCCTTTTGGCGTCATTGCCAACACAACCAGAATAGAGCCCGAAGAAGCTGGAGAAACCAGAGCATCGCCCAGCAAGTTCAGCGTGAACACCTGGTCATGCCGCCCAGAATTACTGCAATCAGCAGATGTGGGTTCATCAGAACATACGGGAAATAGATTTCGTGGATACCGCCCAGGAAGTGGATGATGGCAGCGCCGGGTGCGGACTCTTTCGCATTACCGCGGCCAAAGAATATGTAGGCCATCAGCATACCCATGCTCGGACCAGGGTTGGCTTCAATCAGGAAGAAAATAGACTTACCGGTTTCCGTCCCCTGTTGGATACCCAGCGCCGAATAGCAACAATATGCCGATAATACAGTCCGAGAAGTTGTTGACCAGCATTTCAAAACCGTTTTTAGTTTTACCATCAACAGCGCGGTCAAAAACGTTTGATGGCCCATCCGCCCAACGGGCCGACGATCATCGCGCCGAAGAGCATCGGCAGCCAGCCAGTTGGAATAAATAACGGAGTAATAAGGCCCAAGCGATAAACGCTCCGATATTAGGCATTATTATGTTACTCAGGAAGCGACTAAAATTCTGAACTTTGACCTTTGTATCTGCTATAAGCATAAAAATACACCCCTATTCAAAGGCGCGATCGCAAGCGCGTGTGCTCATTATCGTGAGACGGTGTGATTGCCTTCCGTCGGTAGAGATCGTGCGGATCTCTAGCACGTCGGTTTGATACAGCAACTTCACGGCCATATCTGATAAACATCACATATAATCCTCATATCATTGCTACATTTTAGTGACTGAGTTCACATAAAATCACCGAATGCGGTTAATTCAACGCATCATTATCCGCATCAACGACGCATAATATGTGCAGATTCGCTATGCAGGGGCGCTGATGCTGGGCCGCTACTACAAAGAAGCGACGCCATCGCAGCGTGATGCCTATTTCAAGGCGTTCGAAGCTTATTTAGCACAGGCTTACAGTCAGGCGC
>JBPETC010000009.1:0-31908 GCA_051710325.1 Symbiopectobacterium sp. | reverse complement strand
GTTATCAGGGAGCTTTATGCATCCCGTATTGGGCACTATAATACCGGAAGTCTGCGATGATCCACATGTCACCTGCCGATTCCTTCACCGAGCTCAAGTAGTTGGGATGCGTTCGTTATATTCTCCTGGAACCATGTGGCAGCCAACACCATTCCAATGGTCGCAAAAGCGGGCGGTAACTACCTTTTTCCCTGCTGCTGGGCAGGGAAGCGCGTCTCCCCGGTTATCAGGAAGGGATTGCGCTAGACGTAAACGGTTATGTGTCTGAAAGTACATCAGGAAACTTGTTTGAAGTGAAAAATGGCGTGTTGTTTACTTATCCCGCCGTTCACCTCATAAGCGCTGCCGGGTATCACCCGCGACGCCATTATCAAACTGGCGCAGAGCCTGTGGCTGAAAGTGCGTGAGCAGGTGCTGTAGCGTGAGTCGCTCTATCTAGCTGATGAGGTATTTATGTCCGGCACTGCTGCGGAAATCACTCCGATGCGCGGCGTGGACGGTATTTAGGGCGGCATTGGTCAAGTGTGGCGCCCTATAGTCACCAAACAACTACAAAAAGCGTTCTTCGGCCTGTTTACCGGAGATACCGAAGATAAATTGGGCTGGTTAGATCAGGTTAACCCGTAATCGTAACAAGAAAGATTAATATACCCCTTTCCCTTGCTTCACGAACCCAAGACGCCAGTCGTCAATGAACGGAAGCAGGAAAGGGGATGTGAAACACACACTGGAGTAGCAGAGTATGCCTAAGTATCGTTCAGCCACAACCACGAATGGCCGTAACATGGCAGGTGCGCGCGCCCTGTAGCGTGCCACTGGAATGACCGATGCTGATTTCGGCAAGCCCGATCATCTCTGTGGTCAACTCGTTCATACAATTCGTTCCTGGCCACATGCACTTGCGTGATCTGGGCAAGCTGGTGTCGGAGCAAATCGAAGACACTGGCGGCGTGGCCAAAGAATTCAAGACCATTGCAGTGGATGATGGTATCGCGATGGGGAACGGTGGTATGCTCTATTCCCTCCATCACGCGAGCTGATTGCCGATTCGGTCGAATACATGGTCAATGCCCACTGCGCTGATGCGATGGTGTGTATTTCCGACTGCGACAAAATCACCCCGGAATGCTGTGATGGCCTCGCTGCGCCTGAATATCCCTGTGATCTTTGTTTCTGGCGGCCCGATGGAAGCCGGGAAAACAAAGCTTTCTAACCAATTGATCAAACTGGACTTTGTGGATGCCATGATCCATGGGTCTAACCAGAACGTCAGCGATGCAAATATCGATCAGATCGAACGTTCCGCTTGCCCGACCTGCGGTTCCTGTTCCGGCATGTTTACCGCTAACTCGATGAACTGCCTGACGGAAGCGCTGGGCCTGTCACAGCCTGGCAATGGCTCTCTGCTAGCGGCACACGCCGATCGTAAGCAACTGTTTTTAAACGCGGGTACGCGTATCGTTGAACTGAAAAAACGCTATTACGAGCAGGATGACGCCAGCGCGCTGCCGCGTAATATCGCAACCAAGTTGGCGTTTAAAAACGCCATGACGCTGGATATCGCCATGGGCGGTTCCACCAATACCATTCTGTGCACTTGCTGGCCTCCGCGCAGGAAGCAGAAGTGGATTTTACCATGGACGACATCGATCGTCTTTCACACCGTGTGCCGCAACTGTGTAAGGTGGCTCCGAGCACGCAGAAATACCACATGGAAGATATACACCGTGCGGGTGAGGTGATCGGTATTCTGGGCGAACTGGATCGTACAGGATTGTTGAACCGAGATGTGCGCAACGTGCTGAGCAAAAGCCTGACGGAAACGCTGAACGCTTACGACGTCATGCTGACCGATGATGACGTGGTGAAAAGCATGTACTCCGCAGGGCCAGCAGCGGGCATTCGTACCACACAGGTGTTCTCACAGGATTGCCGTTGGGAATCGTTGGATACCGATCGTGAACAGGGCTGTATCCGTGCGCGTGAGCACTCCTACAGTCAGGATGGAGGTCTGGCGGTGCTGTACGGCAACATCGCGGAAAGAGGCTGTAGCGTAAAAACCGCAGGTGTAGATGAAGGTAGACTGGTGTTCCGTGGTCCGGCCAAAGTGTACGAATCGCAGGATGACGCCGTGGAAGCCATTCTGGGCGGTAAGGTGGTCGCGGGTGATGTTGTAGTTATCCATTACAAAGGGCCGAAAGGCGGGCCGGGCATGCAAAAGATGCTCTATACCGATCGGCTTCCTAAAATCCATGTGATTGGGTAAAACCTGTGCGTTGATCACTGACGGTCGTTTCTCCGGCGGCACCTCAGGGATTTCCATCGGCCATGTTTCGCCTGAAGCAGCCAGTGGCGGCACCATAGGGCTTGTGGAAGAGGGTGACATCATTGCCATTGATATTCCTAACCGTACCATTGAACTGGTAGTGGCGGAAGATGAACTGACACGCCGTCACGATGTGGAACTGGCGCGCGGTGATGCGGCCTTTACACTGAAAAACCGTCAGCGTCAGGTGTCCTTTGCCTTGCGTGCTTACGCCAGTTTGGCAACCAGCGCGGACCAAGGCGTGGCACGCGATAAGAGCAAGCTGGGAGGCTAAGTTCAATTGCGATATCACTCCCTCTCCCCGACGCTCCATGCGGCGCGGAGTATTTGCCTGTGGTGTTGCGCGCGTCGATCTATGAAGTGGCATAGATAACGCCGCTTCAGCTGATAGATAAGCTCTCGGCGCGTCTTGGCAACACCGTTATGGTGATGTGCGAGGACCATCAGCCGGTGCACAGTTTCAAACTGTGTGGTGCCTATTCCATGTTGGCAACCCTGACTGAAGTGTAGAAAACACACGCTATGGTAACGGCCTCCGCTGGTAACCACGCACAAGGCGTGGCGCTTTCGGCTAGCAAGCTTGGCATCAAGGCACTGATCGTCATGCCGGTCGCCACGGCGGATATTAAAGTGGATGCGGTGCGCGGTTTTGGCGGTAAAATGTTGCTGCACGGCGCCAATTTCGATGAAACCAAGGCCAGAGCGATTGCGCTGTCGCAAGAGCAGCATATTAACTTGATTCCGCCGTTCGATCATCCGGCTGTGATTGCCGGTCGGGGAACGCTGGCGATGGATCTGTTGCAGCAGGATGTGCATCTCGATCTCGTGTTTGTGCCAGTTGGTGGTGGCCTGGCACCCGGCATGGCAGTGTTGATCAAACAGCTGATGCCGCAGATTAAAGTGATCGGTATTGATTCGCGGCCCGGCGTCTGTCATGTATGGTCAAGGTCGATCCTGGCGATACGGTTATCATGATAAGCAAACGTCCTACGGCGGAAAAGATTCGCTACGTGCAGTTTAGTGCGGGTAACCAACGTTTTGATGCTGATGAATTAGGGATCGATATCCAATTGAAAGGAAGCTTTGTCACTAGCTCTGTGAACCATACCCTACTCTGTCTCTGGGTTGGATTATATCTGGCAGAAGCGTGACGCTAATTTGTGGCTCAATAGCGGAAGCCAGTACGGTTTTGATTTGGCTTACCCTCACTATGGTGAGTCTTATCTAGAAAAATGGTGAGTCTTATCTAGGAAATGACAGTAACTTACCCTTGGTACGCGGTGCGTTTAAAAAGCTTGATCAGGTATGGCTCTGTGTGCAGGATCATGCGATATGGCAGTAGTGGAACCTGCTACTCTCTGGGCGTCACGACTGGACAGAAATTCGTACTTACGAGAGCACGCTCAACAATGCCAAAAGGCACGAATGATGATGATTTACCGGTCGTGCGGCGCTGCTGTATGCGTTTGAGAATGGTTTTTCACCCTATATCAGCTACAGTATTCCTTTGAACTTAATCTGGAAAGCGGCATTCCGGGTCGATACCCTTCAAATCCACAACCTGTGAGCAAACTGAAGTGGGGATAAAATTTCAGCCAGTGGGCCAAACACCTTATTAACGCTATCGTTGTTTGATATCACGCAGAAAATATCACGTCATGGAACAGCAAACTCAAGTTATGAGCAAATTGGCAAAGTCGAATCACGAGGCGTTGAAGCGGAACTCCATACGCAAATCACACTCGCACTGAGCCTGAATGTCGGCGTATAGTTGTACGGAAGCGGAGATGAAAGAGAGTACCAATGCGAGCATGCTAGCGGGGAACAGGCCAGCTGCGACGCCACGCCATATGGCCTCCTCCCGCCCGGGCACCTATTTTGTTCACAATAGCCCGCTGGCCGGGCTGACGGTGGAACCGGAATCAGTGGATTGGCGATGTGGTGACGACGGAACCAGACATTAACATTAACACGTTTTCGCGCCGGGCGCCGTGCTTGGGCAAAATAAACGGAATCTGTGCTAAGTCTGGATTGGGTTGCCGTACCATCGACTGCACCGGTGATGCCAGTCGCTGGGGCAATCAGTACCAGGGGATCTTGCCGATAGTCATAAAATTAATGGTGGTAGGTAAGATTTCCGTGTGGCCCGCGACGCCGAGATCGGCTTCATTGGCCTGCACTTTTCCACTGCATCGGCGGAATCGCCAGTTGTCAGCTTGATTTCAACCAGCGGATACTGGGCGCGGAAACGGTGGAAGATTGGTGGTAGATGGCTATAGGCGGCGGTCACAGAATAGAAAATGCGTAGCTCACCGCTCATGAAGGCCCTTGTTACCCAATAGCGTGGCGCAACTGCTCGTAACTCAGCAGCGTTTGCTGAGCAAATTGTTTTAATTGTTCACCAGCATCACGGTCAGTTTGTGTCGTGCAGTTATCACGTAAAAACAGGGTTTGCTCGACATCCTTTTTAGTCGTTGGATTTAGCGTGACAAGGTTGACGGACTTAGGTGCATGGCTTTGGCGGTGCGTCCGAAATGGCAGCTGTCTCACACAGGTATGCAGAAACAGTTTTAAATCTCGTAACTCCATGTGCGCACGGCCTTATTTTCATCTTGCAGTTATTGCAATGTCATCTTGTCAGTATATCAATTTAAACAACACTTTTCCTATCATATCATGAGGCATTAGACTGTCCCTAATAGGAAACCTATTCTGAACACTTGCAATTAACATTAACAGATTAAACGGAGTTATGCATGGCTAACTATTTTAACACTTTGAACCTGCGTCAGCAGTTGGCGCAATTGGGTGTATGTCATTTCATGGGACGTGAAGAATTCGCTGACGAAGCGAACTACCTGAAAGGCAAAAAGTGGTGATCGTCGGTTGCGGCGCGAGAGGGCTGAATCAGGGTTTGAATATGCGTGATTCCGGGCTGGATATTGCCTATGCGCTGCGTGCAGAAGCTATCGCGGAAAAGCGTGCGTTATGGCATAAAGCGACTGAAAACGGTTTTAAAGTTAGCACCTATGAAAAGCTGATCCCGCAGGCGGATCTGGTTGTGAATCTGACGCCAGACAAGCAGCACTCCGCTGTGGTTCAGGCTATTCAACCGCTAATAAAGCAGGGTGTATTTCTGGGTTACTCTCACGGCTTCAACATCGTTGAAGTGGGTGAGCAGATCCATAAAGACATCACTGTGGTGATGGTGGCGCCGAAATGTCCGGGTACCGAAGTACGTGAAGAGTACAAACGCGGCTTTGGCGTTCCGACGCTGATCGCGGTTTACCCGGGAAACGACCCGAAAGCTGAAGGCATGGTGATCGCCAAGGCATGGGCTGCCGCTACCGGTGGTCACTGTGCAGGCGTACTGTAATCTTCTTTCGTTGCCGAAGTAAATCTGACCTGATTGGTGAGCAGACCATCCTGTGCGGTATGTTGCAGGCCGGTTCTTTGCTAAGATTTGATAAACTGGTTGCTGAAGGTACCGATCCTGCCTATGCGGAAAAACCGATTCAGTTCGGTTGGGAAAGCATTACTGAAGTGCTGAAGCAAGGTGGCATCACGCTGATGATGGATCGTTTATCTGATCCGGCAAAATTGCGTGCTTACGCGCTGTCTGAGCAGTTAAAAACGATCATGGCTACGCTGTTTCAGAAACACATGGACGATATTATCTCCGGTGCGTTCTCCAGCGGCATGATGAAAGATCAGGCCAACGAAGACATTAAACTGCTGACTTGGCGTAAAGAAACCGGTAAATCCGCGTTTGAAAATGCCCCGCAGTTCGACGGTAAAATCGCAGAGCAAGAGTATTTTGACCACGGCGTACTGATGATCGTTATGGTTAAAGATGGTATAGAACTGGCGTTCGAAACTATGGTAAGCGCGGGCGGCATCATCGAAGAATCTACTTACTACGAATCGCTGCACGAACTGCCGCTAATTGCAAACAGCATTGCACGTAATCGTCTGTATGAAATGAACGTGGTTATCTCTGATACCGCAGAATACGGTAACTACCTGTTCGCGAATGCCGTCGTGCCGTTGCTGAAACAGACATTCATGGCTTCATTGCAAGCGGGCGACATCGGCAAGCCGGTGGCAGCCAGCAGCGCGGACAATGCGCAGTTGCGCGACATCAATGACGCGATCCGCAACCATCCGCGATCGAAGCGGTTGGTCAGAAACTGCGTAGCTACATGAAAGACATGAAACGCATTAGGGTTGCAGTTTCAGGTTAAGAATAAACACATTACTTCGGCGACGGAAAAGGCACAATCGTGGTTGCGCTTTATTATGCGTGAAACACATCGTTCCTTAACAGCTTTGTAATTGGGCTTCTGCTTGTTGAAAGCGATCGGTGACGGCTTTGGAGGGCGTACGACCCATCAGGCTAACGATAAAGATCGCCAGGCTGGCAAAGAGAAAGCCGGGGATAATTTCATACAGATTAAACCAAGCATTCTGTTTCCAGATAATCACCGTAGCAGCCCCGATCAGCATACCGACCAGCGCGCCGTTACGCGTCATACGCGGCCACAGCAGGGAAATTAGGATCACCGGACCAAACGCGGACCCAAAACCTGCCCAGCAGTAGCTGACTAACCCCAACACGCAGTTTGCCGGGTTGGAGGCCAACACGATTGAAATGATGGCAATCAATAACACCATAATGCGACTGACCCAAACCAGCTCGCGCTGAGTAGCGCCTGGACGGAAGAAGGGGCGGTACAAATCTTCGGTAATGGCGCTGGAACAAACCAGCAGTTGACAGCTCAGGGTGCTCATTACCGCCGCCAGAATAGCGGAAAGCAACACACCGGCGATCCACGGATTAAACAGTAGCATGAAAAGCTCAATAAATACTCGTTCGGCATTGTTGGTGACGTTGCCCGCTTGTTCCGGATGATTGCTGAAGTAGGCTATACCAAAGAAGCCTACGCTCACCGCACCCGCGAGACACAGGATCATCCATGTCATACTGATTCGGCGTGCCCTGCGAATGGTATGGTGAGAATCAGCTGCCATAAAGCGCGATAGAATGTGCGGTTGGCCAAAGTAGCCCAGACCCCAACCCAGTAGCGAAATAATAGCAATAACGTCCAGCCCTTTGAACATATTCAGATTGGCCGGGTTTTTCGCCGTGATAACCAATAAAGACGTATCGATTCCATCCAGCGCCAGAATCACCATCACCGGTGTCAGGATCAAGGCGAAAATCATCAGAGTGGCCTGTATTGTATCCGTCCAACTGACTGCCAGATAGCCACCAATAAAGGTATAGGCGATGGTAGCGGCCGCACTGGCCCACAATGAGGTGGCGTAGCTCATGCCAAAGATGCTTTCGAACAAGCGGGCACCAGCAACGATACCAGAAGCGCAGTAAATGGTAAAAAACACCAGAATAATCAAGGCAGAAATGACTCTCAGGATTTTTTTGGTGTCTTCAAAACGGTGTGTGAAATACTCTGGCAAGGTCAGCGCGTTGTGGTTCACTTCTGTGTGAACGCGCAGATGGCCTGCAACCCAGCGCCAGTTGAGGTAAGCGCCGATAGTTAGCCCGATAGCAATCCAACTTTCAGAAATGCCGGAAATAAATATTGCGCCCGGCAACCCCATCAGCAACCAGCCGCTCATGTCAGAAGCCCCCGCTGAAAGTGCCGTGACCACGCTGCCCATCCGACGTCCACCCAGAATATAGTCGCCAAGGGTGGTGGTTGAACGATAGGCGGCTAGGCCGATCAAGACCATTCCGAAGATATACACCAGAAAGGTCACCAGCATGGGTGTACTCATTGTCATTAGAATCTCCAAGTTAAAGAATCTCCAAGTTAAAGCGACTTGTCTATCCCCATCATGCTAGGTCATAAAGGCAAATCATATTGTTTGTATAAACTAACGGGAACGATGTCAGGTAAAGCACAGTCTGCACGATTTCGCATTCCTCGTGCAGCCTATTTTCTTATAATGCAAAGCGTTGATGATTTGTTATATTTCCATTCCACGCTACTATTATATAGTTATTAACTGCATTTCATCTTATGTTAACTCGCTAAAACCAGGTTGCATAATACGATAACAACGGCTAAGCTGCGAAGGCATACTTTCAATAAATCAACGTTATCCGATCTCTCACTATCGATGATTATCTTGGTTTCTCACTGGAGTAAAACGATTGGATTCTCCCGCTATAGCGGTAAAGCATTGACAATGCCGACCCGCAATCGTATCGAACGTAGCACAGCGACTTGATCGCACATCGCATTGGTTGATTGAGCACGCCATTTTCGTTATCTCGACGCCGCCGAACGCGATGGTAAAGGCTCCTGACATTATACCAGAGTAGAGTAAAGTATTTCAACGCGCGCCTGAGATTATGCAGCAATCTTGTCAGGAAAGAAGCTATCAGCCGTTTTCAGCTTTCACGCAAAACGCTGTTACCCCGTTCACCATCACACAGCGTGATGCTATTACTGCGGTATACCGCCGTTCCGATGGCAAAATTGTGCCGTTATTGCTTAAGTGGGTAGAACCGATGGCATCAATGGCACCTGCGGTGCAGGCGCTGGCCTATCAACTGATGCAGACGCTGCGGCGTGAACAGCAGACCCATGGGCGAGCGGGTCGGGTGCAAAGTTTGTTACAGACCTTTGCCCTGTCATCGTGTCAGAGGGGATTGCGTTGATGTGTCTGGCTGAAGCGTTGCTGCGCATTCCCGATGCCTCAACGCGTAATGCGATGATTCGTGACAAGATCAGTATCGGAGACTGGCATGCCCATTTTAGGAAATGGGAATCGCTGTTTGTCAATGCGGCGAACTGGGGACTGCTGCTGACCGGAAAGAGGGTCCAGGTATTTCCCATCAAACTATCGGCGCTGCATCCACCTTATAGCGCAGTACGATCGCTTCATGGAGGTGCTTTATCTCTATTTATTGGTATTGGCGTTGCAGGCGATACAGTACGACATCGGCATTAATATTGATACAGAAGAAGCGGAACGGATAGAGATCTCCCTCAATCTGTTGGAGGGGTTGCGTCATGAGCCTGCACTGGCGGGGTGGAAAGGGATCGGTTTTGTGGTGCAGGCCTATTAGAAACGCTGCCCGTTTGTGATTGATTTCCTTATCAATCTGGCGCGGCGTACCCAGCGACACATGATGGTGCGATTGCTGAAAAGGTGCCTACTAGGACAGCGAAATCAAACGCGCGCAAATAGACGATCTGGAGGATTACCCAGTCTATACCCGTAAATTCTATACCGATGTCGCCTATCTGGTCTGCGCTCGCCAACTGCTGGCGGCACCGGATGCTGTTTACCCGCAGTTCGCTACCCACAATGCTCATACCCTGAGCGCGGTGTATACGCTGGCTGGTGACAGTGATTACCCTGGACAATATGAATTTCAATGCCTGCACCAGTATGGGGTAGTGCTTTATTCTCATGTCGTCGGTTCCGAAGAACAGGGCAAATTGGCGCGCCACTATTGGATCTATGCCCGTCGGAACCCATGAAACCCTGCTGTACTATTTGGTGCGACGTTTATTGGAAAATGGTGCTAATACATCTGTGATGCCAGCGAGAAGGATGTGCGCATTGCGTTAGGCTGTGCGGTGCAGGCCGCAGAACGGTTCTCGATAGGCGTTGCTTCCGCAGCGGATTGCCAGCCTGCAATTCGCTGCCAGCTTGCTGGAAGCGGCGTATCCGCAGTTCATTGGGTTATATTGGTGCGCAAGGCTGGGAAAACCGTGCCAAATGCCATTGCTAAAATACGCGAAGTGGTGGACTTCTTGCGCTATTACGCACAGCAGTCTGCTACGGTGTCATTGGAACAGGTTTGCCCCGCTGGGCGTGGTGGTTTGCATTAGTCCGTGGAACTTCCCGTTAGCCATTTTACCGGGCAGATTGCTACCGCACTGGCAGTAGGGAATGCAGTACTGGCAAAACCGGCGGAGCAAACGTCTCTGGCAGTTGCGTTGGCGGTGCCACTACTGATCAAACTGGCATTGTGCCTGATGTGTTGCAACTGTTGCCTGGCGTTAGGAAAAGCATAGGTGCAGCGCTGGTGCGCGATGCGCGCGTCAATGGCGTTCTGTTTACCGGGATCTACCGCGGTTGCCAATAGCTTGCAGCGCACGTTGGCAGACCGGCTGGATGCGCACGGGCAACCAGCGGTACTGATCGTTGAAACCGGTGGGATGAATGCCATGATTGTCGATTCGTCCGCGCTGACGGAACAGGTGGTCAGCCATATTATGGCCTTCGCCTTTAATAGCACAGGGCAGCGTTGTTCAGCACTGCGTCTACTCTGTCTTCATGATGACATTGCAGAAGCGATCTGAACATGCTGCGTGGGACGCCATGGCGCAGTTTCTCGTGGGCAATCCAGACAGTCTGGCGACGGACTGCGGCCCGGTGATCGACGATGAAGCCCGCGAACGGATCGAGCAGCATATTCACCTGATGTAAGCGAAAGAGCATTCGGTGTTTCAGGCGGATTTCGGCGCACAGGCATGCCTGGCCTCATGGCGATAGAGCACTTTGTACTGCCGACGCTGATTAAACTGGACCAGATAGCCAGTGTGCAACAAGAGATCTTTGGTCCGATGCTGCACGTGGTGCGCTATGCATGCGAGGGGCTGGATATGTTGATTGAGGAGATCAATGCTCTGTGGTATGGGCTTACGCTGGGCGTCCATTCACGGATTGATAAAACCATTTCGCGTATCACGCAGCAGGCGCATGTGAGTAACCAATACGTTAACCGTAATATGGTGGGGCTGTGGTCGGCGTTCAGCCATTTGTGGGCGAAAGGCTGTCCTGGTAGTACGGGGCCGAAAGCGGGCGGGCCGATCTATCTGCCACGCCTGCAGACATTGTCTTGGCTTACCGAGCGCGGCGAGCAACGCATTGGGCGTCAATGCCACATTGGCGGCGACGACGGAACGCGCAGGGTTTGCATATTGGTTGTCTGGGTGAAACAACAGGGACGGCTGGCAGTGTTCAAGGCGTCGCAGCGCTACCGTGCCTGGTGGGGCGCCGTCAGCGGTGTGATACGCCTGCTGCCGGGCCTATTGGCGACGCAATATCTATATGCTGACACCGCGCGATAATGTGTTGTATCTGTCGCAGGAAAGCGACGATATTCTGCTCCAGTTGGCGGCGCTGCTGGCCGTGGCAGTAGTATTATGGCCTGACAGTGCAGCGTTACGTGAACTTTGTGCCCGGAGCTTGCCACTGGAAGTGCAGAGCCATATCCGTTTTAGGCCGGAATGGCAACAGGAAAGTGAGCATATTGGCGCGGTTATTTATCACGGCGATAAGCGACATGCTGCGTGAGGTTAATCAGCAGATTACGCAATGGACGGGAGCGATTATTCCTCTACGCGGCTATAAACCCGGCAATGATACGATCCCAGTGGAGCGGTTATGGCATGAACGTGTGCTCAGCCTGAATACGGCGGCAGCGGGATGATGATGGAGTAATTACTCCGTACGCGCCGCGCAGTATGCGCAGCGAAACAACATAGAACGCCGGTTGCCAGAACACTTAGTTTCGATACAGCACCTTGATGATGTGATAGCCAAACTGGGTTTTTATCGGTCCAAAGGGTTTTAGCAACTTGCAGGGAAATACCGCCTTGTCAAAAGCGGGCGCCCGATCGCCCTTGACGGAATTCACCCAGATTACCCCATCCCGTTCGGATGGGCAAGTAGAGAGTTTTTAGCTAGCTGCTGAAAGTCTACCCCTTGTGCCAACTGGTCCAGTAGATCATTCGCCTGTTGTTCTATATCCACCAGAATATGCAGTGCAGATGCTGTTTTCGCCATGGGAATACCTTTCATGTAATTAAGAAGCGTGAATTAAACATAGGCCTCACCGCCGAGGCCGATGGCTGGCAATGTAATACGATGCATGCCTGATATGGATCGGTAAAGGCGAATCCGGCTATCAAGATCTGCGTGGCTTTTTGCTACAATCGGCTTCCGTTTTTATTACGAGTTGAATGTCATGTGCCTGAATCCAAGTTAACAACATACCGGCGAATTTGTCACCGGCACCTTGTCTGGTGCTGGCTGGAGCGGGATCAGAAAAAACGCGCGTTATCACCAACAAGATTGCTCATCTGATCCGTCAGTGCGGCTATCAGGCGTGTCATATCGCCGCTGTGACCTTTACCAACAAGGGCGCGCGTGAAATGAAAGCACGCGTGGCGTAGACCTTAGGCCGCAAGGAGACGCGTGGTTGCTAATCGCCACCTTCCGCACCCTACCCTGGGCTGGAGGTCATTAAACGGGAATATGCCGCGTTGGCATAAAGGTGAACTTCTCGCTGTTTAACGATCAGTATCAGGCCGCACCGCTCAATGAACTGACGGATAGCTGGTTGCAAGGGGATAGAACCCAGCTACAGTACTTGACTTGACCTCCACCATTTCTAACTGGAAAAACGATCTTATGGACCCGGCGAAGACGGCGGCATCAGCTCAATCGGAGCGTGATAACCTGTTTGCGCACTGTTATGGCCTGTATCAAAACCACTTACACGCCTGTAACGTACTGGATTTTACGATATAATCCTGTTGCCAACGCTGCTGTTCAAGCGTAATGAAGAGGTGCGTGAACGCTGGCAAAAATCAGCTGTTTAGCTAGATGACGGAAATGCTGGCAGGCTCGAAGCTTGATGAATCGACGCCGGTGTGACACAGGTGATAACGAGGTTCACTCTGTGCGATATGATGGAGCGCTGCGAAAGCGAAGAAGAGGTGGATCAGGTGCAACTGATAACCCTGCACGCCTCCAATAAGGTTGGAATTTCCCCATGTCTATCTTAGTGGAATGGAGGAGAGACTACTACCGCACTAGAGTAGTATTGACGAAGACAATGTCGATGAAGAACGTCGTCTGGCGTATGTCGGTAATCACACGGGCGCAGTGTGAACTGGTTTTACCCTGTTGTAAAGAGCGTCGACAGTATGGCGAACTGGTGCGGCCAGAACTCAGCCGTTTCTTGCTGGAACTGCTGCAGGACGATCTGCAATGGGAAACAGCGCGCAAAGTGGTTAGCGCGAAAGAACGGATGAAAAAGGGGAAAAGCGCATCTGGCGAATCTGCGCGCGCAACTGGCGCAAGCGCGCGATAAGAAGTAATGCCGCTATTACGGCTCGGCTTCCTCAATCACAAATGGCCAGAGTGGCATAACCTTGCCAACGGCTTTTCCGCTCCAGCGCTTCTGCGCGCAGGGGATAGCAGCCAGCTAGCAGGTAGCTGGATACAGGGTATCGCCGTTCGTCCGCAATATGCTGTCAGGCAAGGTGTGATCACGGTGACAGCTTGCGAAAATAATCGCCAGTCGCAACAAATAGCATAAGCGCTGTGCAGGTAGTACGGGTACGGCGTTTTGCTGATTCAATGACTGAAGATCGAGCGCATCACTCTGATTTAACACCAGAATAGCTAGCAGTTTTTCTCTGCCCGTATGAAACCGGGAAGATCGCTGTTGCGTATGAGATAGGCGGTGTATTGCGGAACATTGCGAAATCAATGGCCAGACTGATTTAATGCAGAAAACCGGCGCTGTGCAGCAACTCGCGACATTGGTGATCGAATGGCCAAGCCTGCGCTAGTTGATGCAGGAAATTATCGGCTAACGTGCTGACGCACCGGCCCTTCCTGTTCACCGTCTAACAGGTAGCGGCGTTGCAGACTGAGCAGAGTGCGCTGGCGAATATCCTGCTCTACGGGACAGGTGAAGAATTCCGTATATTAGGCCTTTGCCGCAGTGCGTCACCGTCCAATGTCATGCTCTGAATGCCAAGTTCCTGGAAAATCGCCAACAGAATAGACAATCCGCTAGGGAATACCAACGCCCGCTCTAACGCCAGGCCGTCAATTTCCAGCTCTTCCAGCTTAAGCCTGTTCAGCGAGTGGTATGGCCAAAGTCCTAATAAATCAGGCTCGCTTCCTCTTCACCACTGATGACTTGAATCGGCAAACCAAACCCAGGATCTGCTGCGTCTGCGCGAGAAATTCATCGGTACTGGTGGCACAAGCCACAGGGCCGCCGTCGCGACAACGCGGGTTTGCGTCTGAGGGATATCCTGCAAGCGTTCAGAAAACAGACGTAAGTACTGCTAGCAGCGCTGCATGGCTTCCTGTGCTGTGCCAATCGGTTATCACAATCCAGTCCAGCAGCCAAAACGCACTTTACGTTTAATGCGCGCTAGCGTTTGAATGCTGCCAGCGCTTTCCCGCACTACCAGCATATGGTAGCTGTTCGAGCTTAGATCGATCTCTGCATACAGCAAAGAAGCGTTTAGCATGGACGCTTAACTCGGTTTTTACGGTTGCCGCGCGGTGCGCCGCTACGACGTGGCGGGCCACTGCGACGTAGGCCACTGCTGGTGCGAGTGCGGGGCAAACGCTTTGGCGCAGGCAGATTGGTCATCAACGCATCGCTATCGTATTTGCTTACCGGGATTGAATGGCCAGTATATTGCTCAATAGCGGGCAAGTTTAGCGCATACTCTTCACAGGCAAGGCTGATGGAGAAACCGCTGGCACCAGCACGCCCGGTACGGCCGATGCGATGCACATAGTCTTCGCAATCGTCCGGCAAGTCATAGTTGAATACGTGAGTGACAGACGGAATATGCAGACCGCGCGACGCAACGTCGGTGGCGACCAGAATATCCAGGTTGCCCTGCGTGAAGTCATCCAGAATGCGCAGGCGTTTTTTCTGCGCTACGTCGCCAGTCAGCAGACCCACGCGATGACCGTCCGCAGCCAGATGACCCCAGATGTCTTCGCAGCGGTGCTTGGTGTTAGAGAAGATGATGCAGCGGTCCGGCCACTCTTCTTCCAGTAACGTTTGCAGCAGGCGCATTTTCTCTTCGTTTGACGGATAGAACAGCTCTTCCTTGATGCGGTGCCAGGTTTTCTGCTCTAGCTCCACTTCTTCAACGAACTCAGCGTTGTTCATCTGTTCAAACGCCAACTCACGCACACGGTATGACAGCGTGGCGGAGAACAGCATGTTTAGGCGCTGCGTTACCGGCGGCATGCGGCGGAACAGCCAGCGAATATCTTTGATAAAGCCCAGATCGTACATTCTGTTGGCTTCATCCAGCACCACAACCTGGACGGCACCAAGGTTAATATGATTCTGCTTGGCGTAATAGATCAATCGGCCTGTGGTACCGATCAGGATATCAACACCCTGCTCCAGCACTTTAAGCTGCTTATCGTAACCGTCTCCGCCGTAAGCCAGACCCAGTTTCAAGCCTGTCGATTCTGACAGTGCCTGTGCATCCGCGTGGATTTGCATGGCCAACTCGCAAGTGGGGGCCATGATCAGCGCGCGCGACTGGTTGGTTTGACGCCCTGCCAAAGCAGGGTGCGACAAGAGATAGTGAAAAGTAGACGCCAGAAATGCCAGCGTCTTGCCAGTTCCGGTTTGCGCCTGAACCACAACGTCCCGACCATCAAGGGCCAGAGGTAGTGCGAGTGCCTGGATGGGCGTACACTTATAAAATCCTTTATTTTCAAGGAATTTTATCACATGCGGGTGCAGCGAGAAGTCGGAAAACTTCTGTTCAGTCAAGTGTGTTTTGCTCATAGTCCGGTAGAATATCAACTAACTATTGCTTTACGAAAGCGTATACAGTGAAATAGAGTCAAGTTTTGTTGGTTAATGCTACACTAACTCGCTAAAAATAATCCTGCGGAGTAAAAAATGAGCGATAAAATTATTCACCTGACAGACGACAGCTTCAAAACGGACGTGTTGCAGGCCGAAGGGGCAACACTGGTTGATTTTTGGGCCGAATGGTGTAGTCCCTGCAAAATGATCGCTCACATTCTCAATGAAATCGCTGATGAATTCGAAGGCCGCATCATCGTTGCTAAGCTTAATATTGATGAAAATCCGGCGACTGCGGCGAAATACGGCATCCGTAGCATTCCGACCCTGCTACTGTTCAAGAACGGTGAAGTGGCGGCAACGAAAGTAGGCGCGCTGTCCAGAGGCCAGTTGAAAGAGTTTTTGAACACCAATTTGTAATGTTTGATAAATTTATCAACGCCATTTTATCACACAAAGCGGTCAGTGTGGATTTATCGTATTGACCGCTTGCCGCACGTCATGAAGCGTGCTAGATTCATCGACACTGCATATTATGCTTGCCTATGCTTAGGCCTCACAGGCTTAAGCCTGAAAGTTTAAATCTATAGCATTACTCGCTATCTATACCTTAACGCTGCCCGTTCGTGACAACAAATCGCACAAACACGGCATAAGAATCCGTAGCGTTGTCAGGCAATCTAAAAGTATTACATTAATTGGTTTCAGGTGTCTTCGATCTCTTGCCGTCTTTTTGTATCGGTCTTGCGTTGTCAACGTGTAACACATTCACGGATCAAGCCAAACAGAATGGTATGATTGAGGGCGGTATATGATAGTGGCACGGTGACCCTTGCCATCCCATTCACGTTAATTGTTCGAGATTTACCCCGAGTTTAAGAACCCACCACTATGAATCTTACCGAATTAAAGAATACGCCAGTTTCTGAGTTAATTACTCTTGGCGAAAAGATGGGGCTGGAAAATCAGGCTCGTATGCGCAAGCAGGATATTATTTTCGCTATTTTGAAGCAGCACGCAAAAAGTGGCGAAGATATTTTCGGCGATGGCGTGCTGGAAATCTTGCAGGATGGTTTCGGTTTCCTCCGCTCCGCAGACAGCTCCTACCTCGCCGGCCCTGATGATATCTACGTTTCTCCTAGCCAAATCCGCCGTTTTAATCTTCGTACTGGTGACACCATTTCAGGCAAGATTCGTCCTCCCAAAGAAGGGGAACGCTATTTTGCCTTGTTGAAAGTCAACGAAGTCAATTACGATAAACCTGAAAACGCCCGCAACAAGATCTTGTTCGAAAACCTCACTCCGCTGCATGCCAACTCACGTTTGCGTATGGAACGCGGTAATGGTTCAACAGAAGACCTGACAGCACGCGTATTGGATTTGGCATCACCGATTGGCCGTGGTCAGCGTGGTTTGATCGTGGCACCGCCGAAAGCCGGTAAAACCATGCTGCTGCAAAATATTGCGCAGAGCATCGCGTATAATCATGCTGATTGCGTGCTGATGGTGCTGCTTATCGACGAACGTCCAGAAGAAGTGACCGAGATGCAACGTCTGGTGAAAGGGGAAGTGGTGGCGTCTACTTTTGACGAGCCGGCCTCCCGCCACGTTCAGGTTGCTGAAATGGTGATTGAAAAGGCCAAGCGACTTGTCGAGCACAAAAAAGACGTTATCATCCTGCTGGACTCCATCACTCGTCTGGCGCGTGCCTACAACACCGTGGTACCAGCGTCTGGCAAAGTGCTGACCGGTGGTGTGGATGCCAATGCACTGCACCGTCCGAAACGCTTCTTTGGTGCTGCGCGTAACGTGGAAGAGGGCGGTAGCTTGACCATTATCGCCACCGCGCTGGTAGATACCGGCTCGAAGATGGACGAAGTGATTTACGAAGAGTTTAAAGGTACAGGTAATATGGAACTGCATTTGGCGCGTAAAATCGCTGAGAAGCGTGTGTTCCCGGCTATCGACTACAACCGTTCCGGTACGCGTAAAGAAGAGCTGATTACCACCTCCGAAGAGCTGCAAAAAATGTGGATCCTGCGCAAAATCATTCACCCGATGGGCGAGATTGATGCAATGGAGTTCCTGATCAACAAGTTGGCGATGACCAAAACCAACGATGAATTCTTCGATATGATGAAGCGTTCATAAGTAGGCTATATTCTCGGGGAAAACACCACGCGGGTCGTGGTGTTTTTTAGGAACTTACCGACCTTTACACTACAGGGTATTTTCCAGAGTATTCTAGGATATTCTGGCGTTTTGTGGTACGCACTGATTCGATGGCGTCATTATAACTCGTTTCGAGTGCTTGCCCTGTGCATACCCGTGTGATACCGCCGGCCGCATAATGATGTTGTGGTGAACGGACCTGTCATGGCGAACCATGCTTCGCCGTGGCAGCCTGCAGCGGCTTATAGTTATAAACGGTAAACTTACTCTTTATGTGTCTAGAGTTATTATTGATTTTCTTGTTTTCTCTGGCTTTTCTATTCTTGTCCCATCGCGTAGCGGGACTGTTGGGTCTTATCGATCGTCCCAATCAGCATAAACATCACCAAGGCCTCTGATTCCGTTGGTGGGGTATTTCCGTTTATGCTGGCCTGTGCTTTACCTTCCTGGTCACTGACTACTACACTCCCCATTTCCGCTTTTACCTGCTGTGCGTCGGTATTTTGGTGTTTGTCGGGCATTGGACGATCGCTTTGATATCAGTGCCAAAATCCGTGCGCTAGTTCAGGCACTGGTGGCCATCGCTATGGATAGCGTTCGCACATCTCTCATTGTGCAATCTGGAAGAGTTATTTGGCCTGTGGATATGGTTGTTATGGCCCTTGGGTTATCTGATGACGCTGTTTGCCGTGTGGACGGCCATTAACGCGTTTAACATGGTTGACGGCATCAACGGTATTCTCAGTGGCCATTCTGTGGTGTTGTTCGGCGCGATGGGGTGTCCTGCTCTACAGTTATGCTCATCACAATTTAGCATTGTAGTGCTTTGTCATGATTGGCGGCCACACTGTGCCGTATATCTTGCTCAATCTTAGTTTTTGGCAGCCACTAATAAAGTGTTTATGGACGATGCAGGCAGAACCATGATAGGGTTCACCGCTATCTGGATCCTGATGCAATTCACGCAGGGCAAATACCATCCAATTAACCCAGGTAACGGCACTATGCTGATCGCCATCCCGCTGATGGACATGGTTGCCATCATGTACCGTCGCTTTCGCCTAGGGATGAGTCCCTTCGCGCCGGATCGTCAGCATATCCATCACTTATTGATGCGCGCCGAGTTTACATCGCATCAGGCTTTTGTGTTGATCACCGTGGCGGCAGTGCTGTTAGCGGGTATCGGCATCGCCGGAGAGTATTTCTCTTTCATTCCTGAATGGGCCATGTTGGTGCTATTTTTACTGGCCTTTGGGCTTTTTTTTACTACTATTGCCTGAAATGGGCATAATGGGCATGGCGAGTGGCGCACTTTCTGAAACGCATCAAGCGTCGAACGTACAGTAACGACAATCATCGACACTCAACTTGAAACCACATTACTTTGGGGAAGTAATGAAATACGAAAATCCTGCTAACGGAACCTCTGGCGAAGCCCATTACGGCGTAACGACTGCTGGGTGCCGGTATTGAGAATGAGCTGGACATTCGCGGCCTGTGCGGTGCGTTGTGGCGAGGCAAATTCTGGATTGCCGGCGTAGCGCTGGCTTTCGCGCTGGTGGCGTGTGGCGTTAGAGTATTCCTATCTTGCACCCCAGGAGTGGAGCGCTACAGCAATAACAGACCGGCCCTGGCGTCACGAGGCTGGGCGGTTATTATCCACAACAACAGTTCTTACGTAATCTGGATGTCAAGCTTTTGCATCGCTGCCGCCCGAGGCGCTGTCGATATCAACCAAGGCTTACGACGAGTTTGTCATGTAGATTACCACGTATGATACCGGAGCGATTTCTGGCTACAGAGCGACTACTATAAATCGCATCAGGAAGGTGATGGCAAAGCGGATGCGGCCTTGGTGGATAAACTAATCGCCGATATCCAGTTTGCCCCGCGTGACGACGGCAAAAAGACCTTTGATAGCGTGCGCCTGACGGCAAATAACGCGCCTGCCGCCAATCGCCTGCTGCGCGATTATATCGAGTTTTCCAGTCAGCACGCCACACTGCACCTTAACGGTGCAGCTAAAAGGTGCCTGAGCAGCACATAAGGCCTTTTTGCAATCGCAGATTCAGCGTCAGGAAGCGGTCGCGCAGGCTATTTTCGATCGCAACCTGAATAAGTGTGATGATGGCGCTAAAATTGCGCAACAGCAGGCGATAAGCCGCAGCCAGACCGATACCCCTCTGCGGAAAAATTGCCACCTTCAGAACTTTTCCTGTTGTGGAGTCCGATGTTACAGGCGCAATTGGAGTCCTCACAGGCCAAGTGGGTCCGCCCGTGTTACGACATCGACTATTATCAAAATCGCGCCATATTGGCGACGTTAAGTCGTTGAGCCGACGCTTAATGCGGAATTGCAGACCTACCGTTATCTGCGCACGCCGGAGGAGCCGGTGAAGTGAGACGGTGGTCCGCGTTGCCTCTTCTTAATGGTGATATGAGGCGCTATCGATGCATTAACCAGGGCGGGTATTGCATTGGTTCACTGTAAACCTTAGCGTCGGATGGATTAACCGTTTATGCCGCCTTAAAGGGCAACCATAACCTGATGAAAGAGATTCATAGTGAAAAGTGTTGACTATTTTCGGCACCCGTCCAGAAGCCATTAAATGACCCCTCTGGTTTATGCCTTGACTCAAGATGAAGCCTTTGAATCGAAAATATGCGTAAAACAGCCCAGTACCGCGGGAGATTCTGGAATAGGATGCTGCGTTTATTTGCTATTACGCCGGATTATAATTTGAACATTATGCAGCCGGGCAGGGGCTGAGTGAGATAATTTGCTACATTTTGGAAGGACTGGAACCGGTATTGACGGCGTTCAAACCCGATCTGGTGCTGCGGTGCATGGTGATACTACCACCATGCTGGCCACCGCGCCTTGCGGTGCTGTATCAGCGTATTCCCATCGCTCATGTGGAGGCTCGGTTGCGCACGGGAAATCTCTATTCGTCGTGGCCTGAAAGGGCCAACCGTAAGCTGACCGGCCATTTGGCGACGTACCACTTTGCGCCAACCGAGTGGGCTCGTGATAACCTGCTGCAGGAAAACATCGGCGACTGGCAGATCCTTATGAAGGGAAATACGTTATCGACACGCTGTTCTGGGTGCGCGATCGTATTCTTGGCGATGAAACATTGCGCTACTTTTTGGATAACCACTACGGTTTTCTGGATGCGAATAAAAACTGATTCTTGTTACCGGGCATCGCCGTGAAAACTTTGGTGGCGGGTTTGAGCTTATTTGCACGGCGTTAGCGAGCATTGCCCGTCGTCACCCGGAAGCGCAGATTCTGTATCCCGTACACCTGAACCCGAATGTGCATGAGCCGGTAAATCGTATTTAAGCGGCATTGATAACGTTATTTCTGATCGTGCCGCAGGAGTACTTGCCGTTTGCTTACCTGATGAACCGCGGTCTTACCTGATTTTAACCGATTCTAGCTGTATAATGCGGCGTATCAGGCCATAAGCTAGGCGGCATAATCCGTTCGTGATGGCACTGCCTGTCAGCGTATTATTGCCGCACTGAAGAACCCTTTGGTTACACGACAATGAGCAATACCATGACAACTAACGCAATAACAATTAATAAAATAGTGGTGGTTGAGCTGGACTATATCGATCTTGCCGACCGCAGCCGCGTTTGCCTCAGGTAAAAACAGATGATTGGCGTGGACGTTAATCGCCACGCGGTGGAAACCATCAATTGCGGTGAGATTCATATCCTTGAACCCGATCTGGAGGGCATGGTTAAGGCCGCTGTAAAAAACCGTTATTTGACGGCAACGCACAAACCTGAGATAGCCGATGCCTTTCTGATCGCTGTGCCGAACACCGTTTAAAGAGGGGCACGAACCGGATTTGAGCTATGTACATTCTCAGCAGCGGCGGATTGCACCAGTATTACAACCCGGCGCTCTGGTGGTGGTGCTCGAATCCATCTGTCCCATTGGCGAGACTGAACAGATGGCGGCGTGGCTGGCCGATGCCCGGCCTGCTCTGACCTTCCCGCAGCACGCCGGGACGATGCCGATATTCACATAGCTTACTGCCCGGAGCGGATATTGCCTATGCAGGTCGTGGTGAAGAAACTTGTGAAAAATGACCAAGTGATTGGCGGCATGACGCCAGCCTGGTGCCGCGCACGCCAGCGCGTTGTACAAGATTTTTCTTGAAGGTGAATGCGTTGAAACTGACGCGCGCAAGGCCGAGATGTGTAAACTGACGGAAAACGGCTTCCGTGACGTGAATATCTCCTTTGCCGAGGCGCTGCCGCTGATTTGCGCTGAACAGGGTATCAATGTATAGCAATTGATTCGTTTAGCGAATCGTTATCCGCGTGTGAATATACTTCAGCCTGGCCCGGCGTTGTCGGTCATTGCATCGCGATAGACCCGTGGTTTATCGTGGCGAAAAATCCGCAGCAGGCACGTTTGATACACACAGCGCGGTTGGTGAACGACGGTGAGCTGTTTTAGGTGGTCTATCATGTCAAAATGGCGCTACTGTAATTGTCTTCAAAATGGCGCTACTGTAATTGCCTGGTGCAGAGCGACAAACGCGCCGGTGACGTGACCATCTCCTTTTTTTGGGCTGGCCGTTTAAGCCGGATATTGACAATTTACGCGAAAGCCCGGCGGGTCGGGATTACCGAAATGATTGCGCAGTGGCACAAGAAGCGGCACGACGCTGGCCGTGGAGCCCGATGTAGCTGCATTGCCGCCGCGTTTAACCGGGGTTGGTCACGTTGACCGAATTGCTGACGGCGTTGCGTGCAGCGGATGTGCTGGTGATGCTAGTCGATCACCGCACATTCCGCATGATAGAACCTGAAAAGATAAAATAACAGTAGATTGTAGACACGAAAGGAGTATAGCGTTGAAACGTATTTTGGTGACAGGCGGTGCAGGGTTTATTGGATCCGCGCTGTCTTGCGTTATCTTGTAACAGATAACGCAAGACAGCGTCGTGTGATTGATAAGCTGACGTATGCTGGTAATCTGGCGTCATTGTCGTCGGTGGCGACCAGCCAGCGATCGTTTCGCGTTCGAGCAGGTTGATATCTGTGATCGTCCCGCATTGGATCTGTTTTTTGCCACCTATCAGCCGGATATTGTGATGTATCTGGCGGCGGAAAATCACGTTGACCGCTTGATTGATGCTCCTGAGGCGTTTTATTGAAATCAATATCATCGATATCTATTAGATGCTGGAAGCAGCGCGCCACTATTGGAACACGCTGTATGAAGAGAAAAAGCAGTGTTCCGTTTCCACCATATTTCCACAGATGAGGTGTTTGGCGATCTACACGGCACAGACGATCTGTTCACCGAAACCACACCGTATGCGCCCAGTCCAGCAGCCCTTATTCCGCATCCAAAGCCTACAGCGACCATCTGTAGTGTGCCTGGATGCGCACCTATGGCCTGCCGACGATCATTACCAACTGTTCCAATAACTACGGTCCTTACCACTTCACGGAAAAATTGATTACGATGATGATCCTCAACGCATTATCCGATAAGTCGCTGCCCATGTATGGCAACGATGCGCAGATCCGTGACTGGCTGTTTGTTGAAGATCATGCGCGTGCGCTTTACCGCGTTATGATGACGGGTAAAATCGGGGAAACCTACAATATCGGCGGTCATAACGAGCGTAAAAATCTCGATGTGGTGCATACCTTGTGCGATCTGCTGGAAGAACTAGCACCGCAAAAACCGATGGGTGTAACCCATTATTGCGATCTGATTACCTACCTGACTGATCGATCCGGACATGACATGCGTTATGCAATCAATGCCAGCAAAATAGCGCGGGAGTTGAATTGGAAACCACAGGAAACGTTTGAAACTGCCATGCCTAAAGCCATGCTTAAAACGGTGTTGTGGTATCTGAACAACGAAGCCTGGTGGCACACACAGTGTGCAGGATGGTTCCTATACCGGAGAACGGTTTGGGCTGGACGCATAATCGACGCCTTTGTCGTGCCCGTGTGTCAGTAACAACAGCGTGCAGGCCATTACAGGAAAGGCGATGATAGCTACGATCCGTGCACATCTGATGCCGTTAGCGTGGGAAAGCGATTTTTTTCCCTCTCCAGCGTGCGCCTGTCGTTCAATGATGATGCGCCAGTGCTAACCTCTGAGGCGCTCTGACCGTGCGTGGTGCAAGCCAAGGTCGCTGCAGCGATCTGGCGACGATCGATGCGCTTTCTGCCGGAGATTTTAAACTGGCAGAGAGCGAAATGGATTTTTGCCTGCCAATCAGCGATGGAGAGGCGGCACTTCCAGGCCTGACGCGTGGCGGATACTGTGAATATTGCGCCGCTGCGTGACGTCGCTGCGCGCGTTTTTTCTCAGAGGAGTTTCGCACACCCTGGTATCGCGCGGCGGTAGTGGTCGTTTTTACGCATAGTGGGTGGAACACTCGGTGCGTGACACCTTTGATGATGTTTGTCTGATTGCGTATAACACGCAGGGGGCGTTGCTTGGTGGGTGACACTGCGCCAGAGATGCGGGCAAGCCAGGCGCGCATCACGGTGTGCAACGATGCCTTCGAGCGTGGTGTGTTTTCCCAATACCGTGGCCGGCAGCGTTTCACTATCCGGTGCTGCATTTCTTTTGTGCATGGGCATAGCCCACGGAAGCGCTAATCAACAGCGCGAGTGTAATGCGGTGAGAAAATCATGTAAACATGATCAATTGATGGCGTGCTAACCTGCCAGAACAGCAACTGTATCAGCTGCAGTAAGCCAGTCAACCTCGTCCTTCAGCGTCAAGCAACGCGATGGCGATACGCACCTTAAGTGCAAATACTGCGAGAAAGAGTTTGAACGTCAGGCCGTGCTTGACTGACTGCTAAAACGCTGTGCGACGTGTGCAGGGTCATCAATGCCATTGCCTGCGCCGTGCTTTTCTGAATAATGATAAGTTGTATCCCGCCCGGCGAAGGCCCGGCGGGAATTGTCCCTTCGAAAATAGCTACGTCAAAATCCAGGAGAAGCCATGTCACGTAGCATCAGTATGGAACACGCCACAGCCGCTATCGGCCCTTATGTACAAGGTGTCTATCTGGGCAGTATGATCATCACTTACCGGTCAGATCCCGGTAAATCTGAAAAGCGGTCTGATTGTCGAGGACATTATCGCACAAACGCGCCAGTCTCTTGAAAACGTGCAGACTATTGTGGAAGCGGCGGGCCTAAAAGTCGCCGACATCGTGAAAACCACGGTATTTGTGAAAGACCTGCAAGACTTTGCTACCGTTACTTGTTATAATTTGCATACGAAACGATTCAGTATCGCGCTAGCCCGAATGGAATCCAGTTTGGTACCACCAACCTGAATCAGACGCAGTGACCATAAATTAGTAAGTTCACTGTCCAAGCACTTCCAGCCAATATTAGCTTAATGACGGTACCAATGCGGTGAGTGTGACACTAAAACGGGCAATTGCTGCGAAAACATCTTTCGGTGCCGGCCTCGCAGGAACCACCACGCAACCGCCGCGCGACCACACCCTAACGCGCCCGGGACACGCCAGCGAAAAATTGTGCGCCATTCGGCAAAACCGCCAAAATCGGCGTGGGTGCGCAGGATCAGTTTCGGTTAACGCCAACTTACGAAGCCTTCTTTACTCAGCATCAGGCACCGCTTCCAGCGCTCTCCTTCGTGGAAGTGGCGCGTCTGCCGAAAGATGTGAAGATCGAAATCGAAGCCATCGCAGTACGCCGCTAAGCGCGAGTGCTGTAGCACGGGGCGATATCACTGCCCTTAATTTATCGTTTCACCTAGCGATATAATTTCCCTGCTTATTGTTATTTCCCTACGTTTATTATGCTTTTTTTGTTCGCAATTTGCCTTATGGCGCAGATATAAAAATACTAATTAAATCAATATATTATTTTATTTCTCGCAACGCCATTGCACACCCTTTCTAACGCTGCTCAAAACTCTTTGTTCCAGATCAATAAATCGCGAATTTTTTCACCCAAAACTGACATATAGTGTCTATCATAAATACAAATACTATATGCAGTGCTTATACACAATATCATCTACAACCTCGCAGCCCTTGTCTGCTACGGATTCAGCTTGTGGACAACTCTAAGGAACGAAGGTTGAAACCAGTAGTGATTAAGCGGGATGGTTGTCAGGTGCCTTTTGATGAGATGCTCATCAAGCAAGCGGTCGAACGTGCTGCGCATGCAGCAAGAGTTTATAATATAGATTACTATGCAACCTGGCCTGCTGGCCGGTATCGTTGTCAAGCACTATGCCAAGCAACATATCCTGCTGCGCAACATGGTTCTTGCCCATGAACGCGCTGAAATTCACTACTACGATCTGGACTACTCCCCGTTCTTCCCGATGTTCAACTGTATGCTGATCGACCTTGAAGGGCATGTTGACTAAATGGTTCAAGATGGGTAACGCGGAAATTGAGCCGCCAAAATCCATCTCAACCGCGACGGCAGTGACGACCAAAATCATCGCGCAGGCGGCAAGCCACATCTACGGCGGCACCACCCCATTAACCGTATCGATAAAATTCTGGTAGCGTTTGTCACCGCCAGCCATAAAAAGCACCGGGAAACCACTGATGAGTGCGCATTCCCGATGCAGACATCTATGTGCTGTCTCGTGTACCGAAAAAGAGTGCTACGACGCCTTCCAGTAGCTGGAATATGAAGTAAATACGCTGCAACCTCTAATGTTCAGACATCGTTTGTCACCTTTGGTTTCGGCCTTAGCACCAGTTGGGAATCGCGCCTGATTCAGCAATCCATCCTGCGCAACTGTATATTACTGGTCTGGATAAAAACCGTAAAACTTCGGTGTCCCCAAAACTGGTGTTCGCTATACGCGACGGTGTCAATCATAAGGTTTCCGATTTAAACTATGATATCAAACAACTGGCACTGAATTTCGCCAGCAATCGGATGTTACCCGGATATCCTAAATTACAATCAGGTGGTTAAGATTACCGGCTCGTTAGGACAAGCAGATCTACGACGCTCGAAACAATCTCGGGGTAATCAGCTTCAACCTGCCGCGCATCGCGCTGGAAGCGGAACATAACGAAGAGCATTTCTGGAACCTGCTGGATAATCGTCTGCAACTGACGAAAAAGCGTTTATGACGCGCATAGCACGTTTGGAAAACGCCAAAGCCCGTGTCGCTCCAATCCTGTATATGTAATGTGCCTATGGTGTACGCCTGAAAGCAGACGATAACATCGCTGAGATCTTCAAAAACGGCCGGGCATCGATCTTATTGGGCTATATTGGAGCTCATGAGACCATTAACGCGCTATTTGGCAATCAGATACACATGTTCGTCGACAATGAGCAACTGCGTGAAAAGGCGGTCTCCATCGTCGCGCGCCTGAAAGCCGCGACCGAATCAGTGGAAAGAAGAAACCGGCTACGGTTTCAGCCTTACAGTACACCGAGTGAAAACCTGTGTAACCATTTTTACCGTATCGATACTTTTAAATTCGGCGTGATACCAGGCGTGACCGATAAGGCTTACTACACAAACAACTTCCACCTGGACGTGGAGAAGAAGGTGAAGAATCCTTACCAGAAAATCAACTTTGAATTACCCTACCACCTCTAGCAAGCGGAGGCTTCATTTGGCTACGGCGAATATCCGAATCTGCAACATAACCTTAAAGCGCTGGAAGACGTCTGGGATTACAGCTATAGCCGTGTGCTTTATTATAGCACCAATACGCCGATCGGTGAGTGCTATGTGTAGCTTTACCGATGAGTTTGAGTGCACCAGCAAAGACTTCACCTACCCGAAATGTGGTAATCAGGACTTCGCACGCATATCTGTGAGGCGTTGGGTATGTGGCTATCTTGGCAACCCGGATGTACGTCCGTTTAAGGCAGGAAAGCAGGAAAATGTCAAACACCGGATCAAGCATCTCAGCAATGGTCAATTGGGCTAAACAGCCCGCGTTGCGCCTGATGGTCACAAGGATGCGATACTTACCGGCGTCAACAGGCGCCGGATACCTCTACTCAGAAAACTATTATTTATCAGATAATTATCTAGAAAACAATACCATGTCATGAATTATCATCAGTAATACCCGGTTGACGTGGTAAACGGGCTTCCGGCACGCGCTATACGCTGTTTGTTTCCGGTTGCATGCATCAATGCCTAATTTACTGCAATAAAAGCACTTAGCGGCTCAATTCCAGACAGCCTTTTCTTAGGCGCTGAAAGATTAGATCATTGCCGATTTGCAGGATACGCAGATTTCGCGCCAGGGCTTGAGGCCCGCCGGTGGCGACGATCCGCTCCATCCGCAAAACGTATCAGATGTGCTACGTTTGGTGGAGCGCATTCATGCCAAGTGTCCTGTAAAAGAGATCTGGATGTGGACAGGCTACCTGCTCGCTGAGCTTACACCTGCACAACAACAGGTTGTAGCGCTTATCAAGCGTACTGGTAGACGGTAAATTTGTACAGGATCTCAAAGATCCTGCGTTAATCTGGCGCGGCAGCAGCAATCAGGTTATCCACCGTTTGCGATGACAGTCCCAGACTTAACCGTGTAGCTCCGGCGAAAGCGACGGACTGCCCCAGGCGCGCAGTTCCTCGCCTTCGAGCACCACCACAATGGCTTTTGGTTCGTGTGAAAGGCGTGATTCATCTAGTGAGTGCACAGGCCACGGTTTTCCTTCGATCGCTCGCCATTTAGCATAGCAACCACTTAAACAGCGGTGCGTAAAAGTGCTCCAGCGGCCGTCGCGTTGTCCGGTTCGCCAACAAGCAGTGAAGGGCGTACCAGTGTCAAATGTCGCCAGCCTTGCTGACGCAACACCGCTTCCATCTCACCTTTGATGCGTGAATAGGAAAACGGTGACGTAGCACTGGCGCTCGTCGCACTCACCATGATCAGGTGAGTAGCGCCTAGAGCCTTGTCCCGCGCGGCACTGTTGACTACCAGAGTATAATCCACAAATCGAAAGGCCTGCTTACTACCTGCAATCTTGCGCGTGGTCCCCAGGTCCCTAGGCAGTAAAACACAATATCGACCGGCTCATGCAATTTCGCCAGAGCAACGCGCACATCTTCATGACAAGGGATTGACCAGTTTATCCTGAGCGGGGTAACAGCCTGCGCGTGGGCGCATAGATAACCTCTACCCGGCTATTGGCTTGCAGCAGCTTCAGCAATTCCTGTCCAATCAATTCTGGCGCACCTAAGCAGCAATACTCGACTCTTGGCTCCTCTTGCTGCCAAGATGCATTCAGTTATCAGTCGTTTCCTCATCGCGGTGCCAGTGGCGTTTGGTGCTAAAGCCAAGTGTACTGTCCGTCATCTTCAGAGTATCGATCCGCAAGCGCAAAACGGGTGAGGTCGCCCCACACGGGCGATAGGAAAACACTGTGTATAGCGCTCGCGGGCCGAACGGCCTCTTCACCCTATAGCAGTAGTGCTTGACACCTAAACTGTACGCCTTTGATCAGCATGACGGTTTTAGGTTGTGCTAGGCAATCGTCCCGGCAATCGCCAGGTAACGCAGCATCATTTCACCATGGCGCGTCGAGGTTTCTATCATGATGTAGAAAGCGACCTCATTTTCGTCATAAGTATAGAAGCAGCTCGCACACCATAATTCTGAATTTCCCCTTACGAATAGCGTCTACACATGTAGCTTTTTCATATAGCGGGAAACAATAGACAGCTCGTTCCTTTGCTCATCAGAACTCTCCTGGTACTATGCGTGATTGCACGGTAAAGACCTTATAGTAGTTCGATAAGTTACTCGTAACATCTCATAATGCGTCATGGCGGTGAAAAATTAACCTGTTGTAATCATTACGCCGTGCTGCAATGCAAACAGGCTACGTCACTGCTGCAGAAAGCGCAGGCTATGTTTTTATGGGTAAAAAGCCAGTATGAAATCGCGAATGACCGGATGCGCGTTGCTGACAGCACGCTTTACACGATGTGTTGGGGAGAGAGTGCGTTGATGGGGTTATACGGGTAGGCTGTACGCAAAGGGGCAATATACGCGTTTTACCTGAAGCACAGTATGAGAAGCTGTCCCGCCAAAAGTGCTGGACGGTCCAGGTAATTATTACCGGCTGACTCCAACCCACCAAGCCGACCTTCAGATAGCCCGCCTTGCGCAAGGTATCTATAATACGCATCATGGTTTCATAATCGACGGTTTTATCTGCCCGGAAGAAATGGTGGTCCCTTTTTTTGCACCCGTTTGCTCATCCAGCAGGTTGGTGAGTCCTGTCTCACTCACGCCAATATCACCGATATACAGCTGTTTGTTCGCCTTCACCATCAAATACTTCGGCTTTCCCGGAGGAGGTTGCGGCACCGCTGTGGATGCCCCGGAAAGTCGATACGAATATCGACAGTCGCCAGGCGGCGTTATCACCATAAAGATGATCAACAGCACCAGCATCACGTCAATGAACGGTGTGACTTTAATGTCATGCATCTCGCTGTGTCACCGCTCGTATCATCGTGAAAGTGTTGTCGGCCTAAAGGCCTCAGCGATAGCTGGCGCGTTATCCAAAGTGCGCGCCTGCTCCAACGCCGCATATTCACGACGCAGGCGACCTTTGGCACCCACCAGTTCGACGCTTTTACCAAAAAAAGATCTCCCAGGTAATCACGGAGGCAGTAGCAAACCGATCATGACGGATTTCACCATCAGATCCGCATGCTGATACATGCCCCAAACGGAAAGATCGGTTTTCATAATGTTGCCTGCACTGCCTTGCGGCAGAGCCAACGACGATGCAGACATCGTGTAGCAGCATCAGAAACAGCAGGGTTAAGCCAACTGCAGGTGTTGATGCCAAAAGAAGCAGATTCTAGTGCAGGTGAACTAGCGGAAGCGGTATTGCCAACAGGTGTAGAAGCAGGTGTTGCGAACACATTTCCACTTAGTCCTGCTGACGTGACTAGTCCCGCCGTTAAAAACAGAGCCGTCAACAGGCACGGGAAAATGCGCTGAACACCTCGCATTGTGTAAGCCAGGCAGGAAAATGCCTGGGAAGAAATATGACCGACAGCCGTTTTCATGCTGTGCCTCCACCTGTACTAATGAATAGTACAACACCAATGAGTAGTGCATAGAATCGACGGGAAATGATATCAAACTAAGCACGAATTAATAGCAGTTCTCATTACTATTTATGCGTTTTTAGCACAATAAACCACAATATCTATAATCTATAAGGAAAATACGGGTTTGTCATGCCATTTTTGATGGGTCTGCCAATTTTCCAGTACTAAGAGACAAAAAAGTCGCGTTCTGTAATCGACTTTGAGTTATCACACCATTGTTGAGTAAAGCACAATAAGTTTTCTTACAAGAAAAACCTTATCAGTAATAATTAATAGCACTAAAAACAATACTATAGAAAGTTAAGGGACATCTTATTATAAATCAATTACTATCAATTTTTTCATTCAGTTACCTGCATTGCGCTTTTGTGATACGAGTCATTACGCAAAGTGGTATAATAGGTTGATTTACCCCTGAATATGAGGGGTAATTATTTTGAATTAATTTTTTAATTCCCTTCATTACGCACCGAGTTTTATTTATAGTTATAGGACAATAATAGTCCCACAACGAATATAGCTCAATCATCCAATAAATTAATCACAGTATAAACCCTCCTGTTTTGGATGTGGAGATACAGTGGCTACAGTTGATGTAAGATGTCCGTTTTGTGAACAGACAGTCTCTGTAAAAAAAACACAGTT
>JBPETC010000008.1:0-32066 GCA_051710325.1 Symbiopectobacterium sp. | reverse complement strand
GTGGCGTCAATTCGTGGCTTGCCAAATGACTCCGGCCAAATATGACTCTACAACGCTGTTGGTGAACGCGGAAGGTTATCAATTACGTGCCAAAGGACGCACCCTGCGTTTTGATGGCTGGACCAAAGTAATGCCCGCGCTGCGTAAAGGTGATGAAGACCGCACGCTGCCGATCGTTAAGGTAGGGGAAGTGATGTCCCTGGATAAACTGCTGCCTAGCCAGCATTTTACCAAACCACCTGCCCGCTATAGCGATGCCTCGCTGGTAAAAGAGTTGGAAAAACGTGGTATTGGTCGTCCATCTACATACGCCTCTATCATTTCAACCATTCAGGATCGTGGCTATGTGCGGGTGGAAAACCGCCGTTTCTACGCGGAAAAGATGGGTGAAATTGTGACTAACCGTCTGGAAGAAAACTTCCGCGAGTTGATGAACTACGATTTTACTGCGCGCATGGAAAGTAGCCTCGATCAGGTCGCCAACAATCGGGCGGAGTGGAAAAGGGTACTGGATGAGTTTTTTGCCGAATTCAGCCAGCAGTTAGAAAAAGCGGAAATGGATCCGGAAGCGGGAGGAATGCGACCCAATGCCATGGTGCTGACCACCATCAATTGCCCCACCTGTGGACGCAAGATGGGGATTCGTACCGCCAGCACCGGCGTGTTCCTCGGCTGTTCCGGCTATGCATTAACGCTAAAAGAGCGCTGCAAGACCACTATCAACCTGATCCATGAAGCAGAAGTGCTGAATGTGCTGGAAGGGGATCAGGTTGAAACCAATGCGCTGCATGCCCGCCGTCGTTGCGGCAAGTGCGGTACGGCGATGGATAACTACCTTATCGATAACCAACGCAAACTACACGTGTGCGGTAATAACCCAGCATGTGACGGCTATGAGATCGAAAACGGTGAGTTTCGTATCAAAAGCTGCGACGGTCTGGTCGTGGAGTGCGACAAATGTGGTTCAGATATGCACCTAAAAATGGGGCGTTTTGGTAAGTACATGGCCTGCACCAACAAAACTTGTACTAACACCAGAAAAATTTTGCGCAATGGTGAAGTCGCGCCGCCGAAGGAAGATCCGGTTCCCTTACCCGAACTGCCGTGCGAAAAATCCGATGCCTATTTCGTGCTGCGTGATGGTGCAGCAGGGGTATTCATGGCCGCTAACACCTTCCCTAAATCGCGCGAAACCCGCGCACCGTTAGTGGAAGAGTTGGTGCGATTCCGCGATCGTCTGCCAGAAAAACTGCGCTATCTGGCTGATGCGCCGGTTGAGGATACCGAAGGCAACAAAGCGGTGGTGCGCTTTAATCGTAAAACTAAGCAGCAATACGTTGCTTCGGAGAAAAACGGTAAGGTGACAGGATGGTCTACATTCTATGTAGACGGCAAGTGGACCTCCAAGAAAAAATAATTCGCTGCCAGGTGAATAAAAGCCAAGCCCCGTCATTCCGCACACAAGCGGGAATCCTTTGCAGAAGAAACGCGTTAGTTCTCGCTGAGAATGACGAATAAGTGATGTTGTAAGCCATCTGAGCCAGCCTTTTGGCTGGCTTTCTTTCATTTGGGTAGGAAGATAGCGATCTAGGTAAGAGGATCGCGCAGCCGTGCGCTAGAATGAGCGCCCTAACTCTCTCAGCGCACGTTGAGGGCGATATTTTATCGATGTAAAGATAATAGTTATATAAAAATATTTTTATGATTAAATGACTTTAATATGATGAAATAATCGCCTGCTTTTCATCGCATTGCAAATGTTGCAGCGTCATGAGAAGTAAAGCAACGGTAGATAATTTATTCGTACCTGAAGCATATGCTCAATAATATGGGATGACATATGAAATTGCAACAGCTTCGTTATATCGTTGAAGTTGTTAATCATAACATTAATGTTTCCTCAACGGTTGAGGGTCTGTACACCTCGCAGCCGTGGATTAGCAAACATCTGAAAATGCTAGAAGATGAGCTGGGAATTCAAATTTTTTCACGTAGCGGTAAACACCTGATTCAGCTAACCCTGGCAGGTCAGGAAGTGGTGCTGCGTATTGCCTGGGAAGTGCTCTCTAAAGGTGGATGCCATCAAAGGATTTATTGAGCGTTATTTTAGCGTTTCACTGCATATGCATCAAGGGAGTATCGCCCAACACATATAGCCGAAGCGATCTCAAGAGACGGCAGATTTTGGCATCGCCACTGAGGCGATGCATCTGTATGACCATTTGATCATGCTGCTGTGCTACCCACTGGAATCGCGCGGTAGCGGTTAAACCCGATCATCCGTTTGCAACGAAGAAAATATTACCATTGAAGAATTGGCAGCCTATCCGATTGTTACCTACACCTTCAGCTTTACCGGCCGTTCAGAGCTGGATATACTGCATTCAACCGCGCTGGATTGACGCCGCGCATTGTGTTCAGCGCCACAGATGCTGATGTGATCAAAACCTACGTGAGTCTGGGATTAGGCGTTTGTGTTATCGCTAACATGGCCATCGATCCGAGTACGGAGACGGATCTGATGACCATTAACGCGAACAGCATTTTTAACTACAGCACCACTAAGATTGTGGTTCCGGCGCAGTACCTTACTGCGCAGATACATGTATGATTTTATTCATCGCTTTGTGCCGCACCTAACGCGTGATGTGGTGGATTCTGCCATTGCTTTGTGATCAAATGAGGAAATTGAATCTGTATTTAAGGACATAACACTGCCAGTGAAATAGCGTCGATTATTCATCAAAGAAGTGCATGGCATGATTAAGCTTATACTATCAGTAGTGGCTTATGCGCTAGTAGTGATATCTGGCATCGTACTGCATGGCCTCTTCGCTTTTGAACTCCCTGAACGCGCTCAGAAGATGTTATCGTTTTCGCTGGGCGATTCCCCGTCTTGAAGGCACACTGTTTCTGCCTGATAACAAAATACAACCTACCCGTGGTGTTGCTAATGCACGGCGACGGTGGCCCAGACCGCTGGTTTGACGGCGGCTACTTTCCGCTAGTAAATGCGCTTGTTGCCCAGGACATTGTGGAGTAGTTTCCTGGGATAAGCCCGGCCGCGTAGCTGCCAGCACCGGTGATTGGTTGGCACAAACGCTACGCGATCGTGCGGATGAAGTGGTTGCCGAACTTTGCATGCGTTGCGTGCACAGCTAGAATTGAAAAGAGTCGTCTGGGATTTCTCGGTTTTTCTTAAGCGCGGGATGGTTACCTGATGTGCCAGTCAGCATTCAAAGGTAGATTCTATCGTGTTGATTAGCCCTACAATAAACTGGCGCGAGAAAGATTTCTACTATATGCAGCAGCATTTAGCTATGGAAGGGGCATAGCCGTCTGAGATTACCGCTGCCATCGCGAGAGAACGTGTAGCCTATTCACAACGCTTTACGTCAAAAATGGTGATGCAACCTTGCTCGTCACCGTTGCACTCGAGACGATTTTGAGCGACGTAATGCGTTGTTAGATGCACGTCAGGACATTACCACATAGCACGTGCCTGTGACGGTGCTAATGGGCTCAGGATCTTAATATTTCCTAGAAGGAAATATTAACGGTGTGGAGTCGGTTACTGCCGGTGGTAACTTCACGCTACTTGCGCGAAGGCAAAGATGCCACCCACGGTTTGCTGCACGCCAAATGGTTTAATTATCAACTGAACGACCAATGGCCGTGTGCTGGACGCAGTGGGATATTTAGCAGCAGGGCAGTTTGCTTACGCACCCGGTGCCCTGGACGCGATATTACAATGGATCTTCAAGATATTACTGAATATGTTGCGTCGCCTCAGGCGTATACCTTATCACCGAACTCGCACAAATCTTCAATCAGACAGGAAGCGCAGCGCGGTTTCCTTGCGATGCAGGTGTAACGTCCGTGCAGAATCAGCCAGTGGTGGCAGTTGATTTTGAATTCTGCTGGCACTACTTTCAATAGTTTTTTTTCTACCGCATAAACATTTTTTCCCGGCGCGAATCCGGTGCGGTTGCATACGCGGAAAATATGCGTATCAATGGCGATAGTTGGCCAACCAAAGGCGGTGTTTAACACCACGTTCGCGGTTTTACGACCGACACCGGGCAGAGCTTCCAGCGCTTCGCGATTTTCTGGCACCTGACCTTGATGCTTGTCTAACAGAATACGGCAGGTCTTGATGATATTTTCAGCTTTGCTGTTAAACAGGCCAATGGTGCGGATATAGGTTTTTACACCGTTAACCCCAAGTGCCAACAAAGCTTCTGGAGTGTTGGCGATCGGATAGAGTTTTGCCGTGGCTTTATTCACACTGACATCTGTGGCCTGTGCTGAAAGCAGTACGTCTATCAGCAGCTCGAACGGTGTCTCAAAGTGTAATTCTGTGGTCGGATGCGGATTCGCATCGCGCAGACGACGCAAGATTTCTCCGCGTTTTTCCTTGTTCATCGTCTTGTTCTTTCCTGCTTATGGTGCCGTTCCGGTCAGCAGTGTCAACTGCTGTAACTTTCTATGCTACCACTCTGACGGCGCGGCGGCATTTCATTTTTTCGTTAATCAGGTATTTGGCGGCAAACAACAGCGCCAAACCGATAAACGCGCCAGGTGTCCAGCATCGCCAGAAGGAAAGGAGTATCGTGGAATAAAAATGCCCAGAGACTGGTATAAGCCGTAGGTATACGCGTTAATCAGCATTTATACCGAACTAACCATGGCTGCGATAATTATCACATAAACAGGAATGCGGATTTCAGACGGGATCCAGCGCCACATGACGAAAGTCTCTGCATTGGTACAGATCAGTACCAGTACCTAACCCTAGGCCAAGGCGTTGGCGGCGGTGTGGAGGTGACGGCCAGCAGCGGGCGCATGCCTAGCAGATGGTCTTCATAAAAAGCGCAGTCCGTTTGCTGGCGTTTACCATGGTGCGGGGCGTGATGGTAGCACCGGTAAACTGATCGTATTCACCGCCATCCTTTTTGATAGCCCACTGGTGATTGTCGGAACCTTGCATAGTGCGCCCGGTAAAGCGGGTTATCCAGTTGGATACCCGCAGATCAATTTTGTCGCCCAGACCTGGCGTTTCATGGTGCTCAGTCACTTGAACGCCAAGTTACTTACCATGGAAATCGGCCCCTATCAGCAGATGGATGGCACCGGAATAGCCATCCGGTGCGCTGGATTCAATGGCTGCCGCCACTTGGGTATCACATTTGCGAGCAAGATAGAAATAGAGTGACAAGGTAACATTCTTACAGAATGTTATTATCGTAAATATCCGGCTGGAATCACCTGATCCAACAACGCCTTTTATTGCAACTACGCCTGATGGGCAATGGTAGGTTTAGTCAGGATATTGACCATCGTAGTTAAACTGACGGTCAAGGCGGCAAACAGTGCCAGTGTGGTTGCGTGAAGTCGCATCGTAATTGATCCATGCTATTTCCTTATCGACAATGGCCATAGGAGCGTGGCTGGGTAAAATAATCGATGAGCGTCACAGTAATATTCGCCAGCAATACCACAAAACGCGATGCCATCCGGGTATCCGCCGTAGGTGCGGATCAACTACACCAGTAGCCCAATCAGTGCACTAAATAACAAGCGCCCTTTGTTGGTGGTGGAGGCCGTCACGGGATCGGTATAGATAAAGAAAGCACCGAGCATGGTGTGGCACCGGAGAGCAGGTGCAGCAGCGATGGCGCGGCTTTTTCCGGCATCAACATTCACCAACCAAGCGCGACACACAGTAGCAAAGAGAGCAGCATGCTGAAAGTTGTTTGGCTATCACGATAGCGAAAAGGTGGCAAGCACCACTATCCACCACGGCGCCAATGTGGGCAAGCCGACACCGAGAAGAATGGCGGTTAACAGTGCTGATTAATCCGCCAGCGTGGTACGTACTGCAAATTTCCTCAGTGACAATGTCACCTCTTCCGTCGTAAGTGCTGTGACCGAGGCGAGGGCGATTTGTGTTAAAGTGCCGACGCCAAAAAATAGAGTCTGGGTAGCAATACCAGACACACAGGCGAGTATTACCCACAGCATGATGCGCTATGTGCGCTGATGAGAACTTGCGATCTTGAAAGCCATCTATTCCTCGTTAGTATGGATTAACGCCTGTTCGTATTTACGTAATTTAACGCTGGCAATAGCCGCTGCTATCACACCACAGCCTGTCTTGGATTCTCAGGCACTGCTGCAAGCAACCGATTGGGATTCTTCACCAGCCTGCATCCGTTTCTTCTCGCGCGCCAGGGTTTTTCGCGCTTCGAGTGCCGCGATAATCGTGCTATTATCCGGCGTGTGATCAGGGTTATCGCAATGATAGAAAGCGGTTCAGTAAGCGTATTTTTGCTGCGAACGCGCTCCAGAACAGCCTGAACGGCCTGTTTATCCGCGGTGGAAACCGCGGCAGCCGATTTGTTGATGCCGCCGTTCACGCCACGCTTTTTCTCGTTTCAGACGCAGCTGTTTTGCATCAAAATGCTTTTTCGCTTGCTGCGCTCGCGATATCTCAAGATCTAGGGTAGTGCCGACGTTTTGCATCAATACGTCGATGGAGGCGGAATGTTTTCCAAACGGCACTTCCTTACCAGCCAAGATCTTGGTGAGCTGCTTTTAGCACTACCGGAGTGGTACTTGGTGGGAATGATCTACAACCGAATATCCGCACGATTTGCCAGCGCGTGGCGCAGCGCTTGAAGAATGTGCCGTCATGTGCGGACGAATAGCATTGACCGTACAGAAGGTAGGGGTGTGTGCCGGCAGAATACGTCCTGTGCCGTGCGTCATGGGTTGACTGCGCAGTATGCGATCGCCTACGTTCACGTAGAGTTTTTCTTCTGGTCCGAGGTGCTGTTTCAGCGGAATAATAAACTGTTCCTACAGCGAAATGTGACGCATGTGACGCATCAACAAACAGCTGGATTGGGTTTTCATCTCCGGTGCATGAATGCCACTGTCGAAATCCCAAATTTTTTCTTTACGAAACAGATTTAACAGCTTAAGCATGATGTTCTACTTGGATAAGACAAACAGGAATGGTCTCGAGATTCCATTTCTAGTTGGATGTCGTGGTGGCTACCGGGCGGCTCAGTTTGATGCAATCTATCAAGAAAAGGGAAGTAATACACAGGTCACAAAACCGGTACAGAGATCGCTCACCACGGTGCGCACGGTGCTGGTGGTGCCAATAGTGGCATTAACCAAGCAGGCTTGAATACATTTGGTGCAGCCTATGCAGTTGCTTTCATCGATCCAAGCAACTTTGAGAACTGGTTGCAGATCTGCTATGTCATAGTCGAGCGACTGCGGGTCAAATATTGAGTTTCTCGGCTAGCTTCAACATCATCTCCTCACCGCCGGGACTGCATTTGTTGATGTGCTCACCGTGCAACGCTACGGCTTCAACATAAGGGAGGCAGCCCGGATATAGCCGCATTGGCCACATTTGGCTTTGCGGCAACATTGCTTCGACTTGTTCTACAATAATGGGGTCGGCATCAACGTTAAAAACGGCGCGAGGCAAAACCAAGAATCAAGCCGGAAACCAGCGCCAGCACAAGAATTTCACCAACCCGGTAAAGCTTATAAACGCGAGCGACATCAACCCAGCGGTGACCAATGCAATCGATGAGCCGCGAAACGACGCGGGCATATCCGACACAGCAATGCGTTCACGAATGGCGACAACAATATACCTTAACCAGTGAAAAGCCAGCGGAAGGCAGCGCTGAAGCCATACACCTTTGATTGCAGGAAATTGTGTGACAAGGTTGACTCTGATCATCGCAACGCCCAGTACTGCACAGTTGGTCGTTATCAACGGCAGGAAAATCCCCAACAGGCGATGGAGTTCCAGGCTGATTTTTGCGTACGACCATTTCGGTGAACTGCACCACGATCGCCATAATCAAAATAAAGGCCATGGTACGCAGGTAGACGATGCCTAACGGCGGCAACACGTACTTTTGACCAGCCAGGAAAACATCGAGCCGAGCGTCATAACAAAGGTCGTTGTCAACCCTATGCCAATGGCGGTTTCCAATTTCTTGGACGCGCTCATAAAGGGGTCAGAGCCCGAGAAATTTCACCAGAACAAAATTGCTTGCCAGCAGCGTGTTGACGAAAAGAAGTAGATAGTCGGTCATTACCATGCCTAAAAAACAAAACCTGGCCATTATACAGCATTGTAAGGCTTACGATAACACACCCAAAATAGGGATATTCACCAAAATCGGATATTTACTCCGCAGTTGGCAGGGTAAACCATTACAGTGAATGCCTTTTGAGCAAGTAACGCAAGGCAAGAACGAACAGGCCGTATAGAAAAATCTATGGTTACCCCATTTTTGCAACACTGATTTTTAATTGATGATGGATTTGCTTAAATCTATCTGGCGTCTCTATTGTGGGCAAGAATACCCGCGCCGCGATGAGTTACGTGCCTGATGAACCTAAAAAGCCTCTCGGCTTCGGTGAGTCGTTTTTATGTCAGATTTCTCATCAGGCCGATATGCCGTTCATGTCATCAATAATTAGTTTTCGCAAAACCAGATGGGTAACTAATGTTTAACTACTCAATAATCATCTAGCAATTCAGGTCTGCATACGTCAGACTTGATAATCACTGTGATTAACCATGATTACCCATGCTATTCAAGCTAGTTTATTCGCCAGAGCGCAGGAAACAATATTTAAATGCTTTTGTTGAGTTGCACTCGAACCCGAGCCCATTAGGCTAGCCTATCCTTATGATGACCCAACCTCATCATGAAATAACGGGCACATTGAACTAGCAGTTTGCGGAGATTTTGTCTCCTCGCTTACTGATCCCCAACAGGGTTAATTTACCTCCGGTGCTGTCGGTGCTGTATTATCGGGGAACCAGACCTGTAGAGGCCGCACAATCCCTGCTGCATGAAAATTGTTTTCCGTCGCCGATTTGAGATGAAAGAGAGCTGGCAGTAATCGGCCAGATACCTGGAATTTTCATAATGCGTTGAACGGTGTCATTAGTTTTAATTAACTGATTTAACTCTGATTCCAACTCTATCTGCTATTTGCGCAACAAGGTAAAGGTAGTGGCATGTAACTTCATTAGTAACCGGCTCAGATATTCGGGGTGTGCTCAGAAAGTACCAGAGATAGCCGTTTTATTATAGCGTCTCCAATCGACAAGCTGATGCCAATTGGTGGTTTTTACTTTATCTTTGATAAAGTGATTCTATGACCCGATCCGATGCAGAACTCGCATTGCTTGCTGAATTTCTGTTTTTGGCTGCACAAAACGCATTGATGGTCATGATGCGGCTTCACAAATCGCTTCCGCATCAAAAAATCATTTTTATTACTTTTTTCGGAGAAATGAGCTTTGCTTCATGAAAGATATCGCTAAATGCGACGCCGCATAAAATTCTCACCTGCGAAAGTTTCCATCATCACAGTTGAAGGTGGACATGTCGCTAAAAACTGCATGAGGTTGGTGCGCGTAAATTTTTTTTGCAGTATATCGCGTTACCAAACCTATCTTGACAGTGAACATGGAAAGCGTGTTTGCCAAGATCGATACCAAATAAGCGTAACATTTTCCATGATAGCCTATCCTGAAAAAAAACACCCTGTCAGCGTACCGCTCACGAGGTGGGTGTGACCCATTTTATTAGCCCGTTGTCAGGACTTGGTCGTGTATTCAGTGAGTTGATACAGCATCAAACGTAATACTCGCGTTCAGGATTTGTTCCGGAGTCATGTGAGAACCGGGCTAGCGCCAGTTGTATTGACCATTCTCGACAAAACTCAAGATCGATAGATCCAAAGCGTTCTTTGGCGGAATATCCACTGTAATACAGCGTTTCATACAGAGTTTGTACACCCAGGAGCACCAAGAACGTGCGATTATGATCGAAGAGGTGTGCGACCGGGAGGCATGACGAGCTGTCGTCGCAGTTAATCTCAGTGTCTTCCAAGGCGCATTTCTCATACCAATCCCGTTCGGTAATACGCTCTGCGACGCTCCCCATTTTTGCATGGTTTTTCCCATGCCAAGCGGAGTAACAAAATGGGTTTTTTATCGCGGAAAAAAGTTGATCATCGCTAGCAATTGATCGCTGCGCGGGTCTTTGCGCATGCTACGCAGCGATAAATTACCGCGTACCAATACGCAGCCGTCATAAAAATCATCAAACAAGGCATAAAGATACTGGCGCGAGTAGTAACGGTGCACCTCTACATTCAATAACGTTGACCAAAGCACCTCAAGCCGCTGTTTGTACCAACTCAGCTAATAGATGTTTACGCGGTCCAGATGACTGTAATGGTTGTATGAAAGCACGATTACATCGATAGAGGGAAACGGCTTCCATCGTGATCACCGGTGGTTGAAAGCGTTTGATGCGATAAAGAAAGGGAGCAGCTGATGCAGAAAATGCCGGGTTGATCAGTAGAGTAAAAACATCCATGTTCAGCAACAGACTGGAATGACCAAACCAGATAAGGCGGGTTTTATTATCAGGCTCGATAAACTTCCGCCAATTCGGCGTGACTTCTGGTAACCGCTGTTCTGGCATACGGGATCGTGCAATAAACAACAGGCTCTTGAGCACCAAAAGCCGTTTACGCCAGCCCATATGCAAGGTATACGCTGGGTCCACGTTGTGAAAACTCTGGTCAGCCGTAGAATAATGGGGAGGCGCGGTGTTTTGATATCGCCTTTTCAGTCATGGTATTACTCCGCCTTACTTATGCCTTGACATCACAATAATAAAAGGTGGCAATGTCACTTATTAGGGTTAATAAGTGTAATTAATCCATGGAAATGCTACAAAATGATTAAATATCGCAATGGTTTAGCGATTATTTAATAGCAACCTCGTGATCATTTTTAGAATAAAGTATCTATTTACTTGCTTAAATGTTTGTTGCTGCTAATAATCACTAAGGAGATGAATTTTCTATGATATTCAATTCTGCTTCGTCAAGCACTCGCCCAGATGGACTGAAATTGCTCACCGTGTGTTTACTGGCATTGATTGTGACCGGATGTTCTACGCCGCGCTCGACGTTAGTCGATCGCGGAGATTATATCGTGGATACCTCTCATCCGTCTAAAGCTCAGAATGAGCGTGTCCGATTTCTGATTTTACATTACACCGCGTTGGATGATGCGCATTCGCTAGAGATGTTAACCCAGGAGCAGGTCAGCGCGCATTATCTGGTTGCGAAAAATCCACCGCTACGGGATAAAAAACCCGTAGTGATGCAACTGGTGCCAGAAAACATGAGGGCCTGGCATGCGGGTGTTAGTAATTGGAATGATCGGGTAAATCTCAATGACTCTTCGGTGGGCATTGAGATTGTTAACCGCGGGTTTACCGATAACATGCTTGGCGCTCGTACCTGGTATCCTTACAATGAAGTGCAAATCACCGCGCTTGCTGCGCTGACAAAAGATATTATCAAGCGTAACAACATAACACCGGATAATATTCTGGCGCACAGCGATATTGCACCGCTGCGCAAACAGGACCCTGGAAAACTGTTCCCCTGGAAACGGTTTGCAGAAATGGGCGTCGGTGCCTGGCCTGATGATGCAACGGTGAATAAGTATCTTGCCGGAAGACAGCCGAGTACGCCGACCGATGTGTTGACGCTTCAGAAAGCATTACATCAGTATGGTTATGATAAAATTCCGCAAAAAGGTGAGTTGGATAAAGAAACACGTTTGACTATTAGCGCGTTTCAAATGCATTTCCGCCAATCGGATATTGAAGGTAACGCTGATGCACAAACGGAGGCGATTGCCAAAGCGCTGGTGGAAAAATATCGAACCTGAACTCGTGACTACCTTTCTACTGCCAAGAAATTGCTCAAACATGCTGAACTATCAACGTTGCTTTTTCTGCTATGTTTGTTGTGTGGAGTGTTGGGTGCAGTAGTAATGGGAAATTATTCCTCGCGTTTCTCCGGCTATGCAGGAGAACGTCAAGGGTGTTTGGTTAATCACGCTTTCTGGCCTTGACTGGCCGATGCCTGCATCAAGTGATGAGCCGTCAGATGAGCGCCGCATAGCGTTATAAAAACAGGCGCTGATCGACAAACTGGACAATCTGGTTAGCCTGAACGTTAACACGGTCTTTTTTCATGTAAAGCCGGATGGCACAGCGCTATACCGCTCGATATTACTACCGTGGTCTGATGTATTAACTGGCGTGGTGGGTAAAGATCCAGGTTACGATCCTTTGGCCTTCATGTTGGCTGAAGGGCATAAGCGTGAATTGTGCATTCACGCCTGGCTCAATCCCTACCGCGTGACCAGCAATACCTAGCTGAAAACCGTGTCTGTGCACTGCGCCTCACTCTTAGTGCGTCGCCCTCTAGCGTCTATGCGTTGCACCCAGAATGGATATACGCATGGCAAGCGATCGGTTTGTGTTGGATCCTGGTCTTCCAGAGGTGCGTCAGTGGATCACCAATGTGGTGGTGGAACTGGTTAACAACTACGCCATAGATGGTATCCATTTTGACGATTACTTCTACTGAAACCCCGCGTCCAGTTTGCAAGACGATGCTACCTATAGGCAAGCATGGACAGGGGTTTGTCGTCAAAGGGGCTGGTGGCGCAATAATACGTTGCTATTGATTGAGCAAGTATCGATGGCAATCAAAGCGGTCAAACCGCAGGTTGAGTTTGGCGTCAGTCCGTCGAGCGTGTGCGCAATGCAGAGAATGACGCTCGCGGTTCAGATACACGCGGTGATGCGGCCTATGACATCTCTTATGCGGATACTCGGTTGTAGGTTGAACGTGGCTTGATTGACTATAATCATCCCGCAAATCTACTGGCCCTTTCACGAGAAATCGTCCGTTATGACACACTGGTAAAATGGTGGCGGATGTGGTAAAGCCAACAAAAACACGCCTATACATTGATATCGTACTGTATAAAGCCGGTTTGCCTTCGCAAAAGGAGCCTGATTGAGCGCGGGACGGGGCGTGCCTGAACTGCGGCGGCAGTTGGCGCTCAATGAAGCGCTGCCGGAAGTGAAAGGTAGCGTGCTCTTTTATGAGGGATTTCTTCATCAACCTCAAACCGTATCGGCGGTGGATTACCTCAGAAAGCACTGGGTAAATAGCGGTAAAAAGGACGTTGCGGCGAAAAACCGCTATATTTTCTGTTGTAAAACAAACTGTCCAACGGCGCATTTGCAAAAATGGATTTTATCGCGTGCGGCAGGATTTAAACGTCGTATTAACCCTAAGCAGGCCACTATGAAAACACCTGTATTTTCCGATGATATATTGCGGCACCTCATGTTGCTGTTAACCTCATTGGCTATCGTCATGATGGGAATCCATCTTGCGGCATCAATCCTCTCCATTATCCTGCTCTCCCTGTTTTTGGCTATCGTGCTTGCGCCGGTAGTGGCGCTATTGTGTAGAACACGATTACCGCGCTCTTTTCCAGCTTTTCATCGGCACTAGTGGTGTTTCTAACTGTTATTTTCATGTTGATTGAGGTGCCGGTATTAGTAGAGAAAATTCAGCGGTTATTGCGTGCGGAATCCTATGGCATGAAAGCCGTGCGCCGCGGCATTGACAGCGTGACGTAGTATCTGATGCTTAAAATACTGATGAGCGTGTTTAAACGGCGTAGCGATCTGGGTGCTGTTAACCATCTTGCAGGTTACATTCACCTTTATTTGGGTTGGACTGACCTTTCTGATGAATGTTATTCCCTTGTTGGGATCTATTCTGGCGACAGTACCGCCTATCAATTCAGGCATTTTCCTTTAACGGTATGAGTATCAGTATGGCAGCACTAGCGGCATTTCTGGTCATCAACCTGACATTTGGGCTGGATTGTGGACCCGTATCTGCGTGGTCGGAAGCTGAATATTGCCACCATTGTGATCTTGAGTTCACTGCTGGTGTGGCAGGGATTGTTAGGGTTGATTGGCATTTTATTGGCCGTGCCGTTGACCATGATCCTGAAGCTGATTGTTGAACAGGTTGATAGCGGCGCGCGCTGAGCGCGCCTGCTGGAAGGGGAAAGGAGCAATTAATGCGGGGTAAGCTATTGAGTATGGTTAATGCCTGTTGGTGAAGCTGCGGATCGCCTGAAGCAACAATATTCCCATCTCCTTCAGGATCTCCGCCATCAAGGGTGGTCACTATGCTGCCTGCTTAATAATCGGGATCAGCGCGGCTATGTCATAAGGTTGCAAACCATATTCCACGCTGATATCCATGTGGCTGGCTGCCAGCATGGCCATGGCATATCACTCTCTACCATAACAGTTTATCAGGGTGTTCTGTATCAGAAACTGAAAATGGACGCCAAGAGTGTTCGTGGAACAGGCTCGGTGGAGGTGGTATGCAGAATAGCTTACGCCAAGATAGGTTTTTACGCGTTTGAAACGCATGCTCATCGTAGGGGCCACGATACCAAGATTGAATCCCATCCGCCCATAAGCGTTTCTTGCGTAAAAGACTGGCTCATCATTTCCATGATGGCGCGCCAGCGGCGTATAACAAGCCCATCAGCATTTCCCACATGGGAATGCCGCACAGAAAGGGCTGGGTTTCGTCAACCGGGTCAAATATCCATTGGGTTTCTCCATCGTCAACAGCGCTCAATTCCTCACCCAAAATCGCATGTTCAGGGTGGTGCGTGCTAATCAGTGCGCGAATGGCTCGCTCCGCTTCTTGGTCGGCATTCATTGGTCACTAGGTTAAAGCGAAAACCTTCCTTTGGTTTATTACTAATCTGCTCGGCTGCGGCATTGGCGACGCGTGTAAAAAAGCAATATCAGGTAAGTTATTTAAGTCTTACTGCCGCTTTTTTGTTATTTATATCTGTGCAAAATCCAGCGATATCCCTACAAAATAAAATATTGAGTCCATTGCTCAAATAACATATATTAGCCGCGTTTTTACCCCTTACACCATTATTCAACTAGGCGTTAAGCATATCCCAGTTGTAGGAGTGATATAATGATGGATCAAGTCTATATTGATATTTTGAGTGCTAATTCATTACCACAACGCAATGAAACCTTTTTAGCAAAACAAGCTGAATTTGAATCTAATGTCAGGAGCTATCCATGAAAATTGCCCTTAGCCATTACCAAAGCGCAGGGCATTTGGATTACTGATGTTGAGAATAGTAAATATATTTACTGCATTAGCGGTGCCGGAACCCTAGCACTTGGTCATAATCATCCTGATGTGATTCAAATCATTCAAAGTGTCATTACCAGTGGCTTACCGTTATACACTCTTGACCTGACCACGCCGTTAAAAGATGAATTTTTACCTTATCTGCTGTCATTGCTACCAGGTCAGGGCAAAGAATATTGCTTGCAGTTTACCGTGCCTTCCGGTGCCGATACCGTTGAAGCCGCGCTAAAACTGTCTAAAAAAGTGACCGGTCGCTCTGGTATGATCAGTTTTTCTGGGGCTATCACGGTATGATCACGGCGCACTCTCTGTCACAGGTTAATTTATCTCCCGAAGAAGCTGTTGATGGCATGATGCCTGGAGTGCAGTTTGTGCCTTATCCGAACCAGCACCGTTGCTGCCCGCTTGGCATCGGTTGTAAGGCTGGCGTTACAGCGCTGACCTGCTATTTTGACAATCTGATCAACGATGTCGAAAGTGGGGTACGCAAACCTGCTGCGGTGATCCTTGAAGCCGTTCAAGGTGAAGGGGTCAACCCAGATTCGGCAGAGTGGTTGTAACGTATTCGTAGTGACTCAGGAGCATGGCATTATCCTGATTATCGATGAACTACAGGCTGGCTTTGCCCGCACCGGTAAACTGTTCGCGTTCGAACACGCAGGCATCAAACCTGATATCATCATCATGTCTAAAGCGGTCGGTGACGCTCTACCGCTGGCAGTGCTTTGTATCAAAAAGAGCAGTTCGATGCCTTCGCAGAGCGGGTCACCACACCGGTACTTTCCGTGACAATCAGTTGGCGATGGCCACTGAATCTTACTACGCTTAAAATCCTCAAAGACGATCGGATTGCAGATAAAGTTACCGCCCAGGGGAATGGCTGAAAGCCAAGCTAGCCGAAATGCAAAAACGCTACCCGGTGATTGGTCATGTGCGCGTTCTTAGTTTAATGATCGGCATTGAGATCGTAAAACCTCATGAAACTCAGGATCAGCTGGGATGCTACCCAGCTGACGGTAAACTTTCTGCACTGTTGCAGAAAAAATGTTTTGAAACGGGTCTAATCCTTGAAAGAGATGGCCGCAATGGTTGCGTATTGCATCTGTTACTTTCGATGCTCATGACCAATGCCGAGTTGGATGTTTACTCGATAAATTCGAAAGTGCATTGCTGAGTGCAGGTGTCAAGCTTGTTTAACCGGAGTGAGCCGTCAAATATCTGATATAAAATCTATTCTGTCAAGGAACGTGCCGTTGAATACTTTCTTAAAGACAGTTTGTCCGTGCATCACGCGCAATGTATTGCCCATTTACATCCCCAGAGTTTGGTGATCAGTCAGGCAGCAGAAGTGCTGATTAACGCCACTAACCAAAGCATGGATTCCTGGGATTAGAGCTCTTCAGCGACCATCATTGAGATGAATCTGATCGAATGGTTACGCCAGCGAGTAGGTTACACCACGGGCGATGCTGGCGTTGGCGTATTCACTAGCGGTGGGACTCAAGCAACCTGATGGGATTGATGTTGGCGCAGGATGCTTTTTTGCGCGTCAGGGGTATTCCGTTCAGCAGCCCGGTTTAACCGGGCGATCTGAGTAAAATAAAAGTACTGTGTTACAAAAATACCCATTTCTCCGTGCAGAAAAACATGGCACTGATGGGACTGAGATATTAATCCGTTACGCTGGTAAAACGGATGTGTTTTCACGCATGGATCTCAACTACTTGGCCACAAAATTGGCACAGGTCAACGCCAATGGAGAGCAAGTGCTAGCCATTGTTGCAATACAGCTTGGAACCACCGATGCCGGTGCCATTGACCACTTAGTCAAGATTGCGGCTATGGCTGTAACATTTGGCTCTATATGTTGACGCAGCATGGGGCGGTGCGCTGTTGCTTTCTAAGAAATATCGCCATTATCTGGATGGTCTTGAGTTAGCGGATTCCGTCATATTGAATTTCCACAAGCAATCCTTCCAGACCATCAGCTGCGGCGCATTTTTTCTGAAAGATACCCGTCATTATGAGTTGATGCGCTATCAGGCGGCTTATCTCAATTCAGGCTTTGATTAAGAGCAGGGCGTGCCTAATCTGGTGTTGAAATTCGCTGCAAACTACGCGCCGTTTTGATGCGCTGAAATTGTGTATGGGCCTTGAAATATTGGGTAAAAACAATATGACGAAATTAACGTTGTTTGCCGCCGGCCAGCATCTTCTGGCTATGTTTGTGGCTGTGATTACCCCAGCCCTGCTGATCTGCCAAGCACTCGGTTTGTCCACGCAGGATACCCAGCACATCATCAGCATGTCGCTGTTTGCTTCCGGCCTGGCGTCCATTCTTTAAATTAAAACCTGGGGTCCGGTAGGATCAGGGTTACTTTCTATTCAGGGCACCAGCTTTAACTTTGTTACCCCGTTAATTATGGGTGGTCTAGCGCTGAAAAATGGCGGTGCCGATGTGCCCACCATGATGGCCGCACTATTCGGCACTCTGATGGTGGTGTCTTTTACTGAAATAATCCTTTCCCGCTTCCTACATCTGGCGCGCCGCATCATTACACCACTGGTCTCCGGTGTGGTCGTAATGATTATCGGCCTGTCGCTGATTCAGGTGGGATTAACATCGATCGGCGGCGGCTTTGCTGCTATGAACGATCACACCTTCGGCGCCCCAAAAAATCTGACGCTGGCCGCCATCGTCCTGTTGGTTATTATCCTGTTAAATCGCCAGCGCAACCCTTACCTGCGCGTCACCTCTCTGGTGATCGCTATGGCGGTTGGTTATTTTGCCGCTTGGGCGATGGGCATGCTGCCACAAGACACGTCGGGCACGCACACTTCAGCGATCATGATCCCGATACCGCTCTATTACGGCCTCGGCTTTGACTGGAATCTGCTTATTCCGCTGATGCTGGTGTTTATGGTAACCTCATTGGAAACTATCGGTGATATCACGGCTACCTCCGACGTTTCAGAGCAGCCAGTTAGCGGCCCGCTTTACATGAAGCGCCTGAAAGGCGGCGTGTTGGCTAACGGCATGAACTCCTGCCTGTCCGCCATTTTCAACACCTTCCCGAACTCCTGCTTCGGCCAGAACAACGGCGTTATTCAGCTTACTGGCGTTGCCAGCCGCTACGTGGGTTTTGTGGTCGCACTAATGCTGATCGTGCTTGGGGCTGTTCCCAGCGATCAGCGGCTTTGTGCAGCACATTCCTGAACCGGTACTGGGCGGAGCCGACCATCGTGATGTTCGGTACCATTGCAGCCTCTGGCGTGCGTATTGTCTCTCGCGAGCCGCTTAACCGCCATGCCATCATGATCATTGCACTGTCGCTGGCTGTCGGATTGGGCGTATCACAGCAGCCATTGATTCTGCAATTCGCACCGGATTGGCTGAAAACCCTGCTTTCCTCCGGCATTACTGCTGGGGGGATTACCGCGATTATTCTTAATCTTGTCTTCCTACACGAAGAAAAATGAAATCAGGCGGAGGCAATAGCGTCCAACTATGATAAGACAAAACGGCCAGTCTGGAAACACTGGCCGTTTTTTATTGTCTGTAACCACGGTTAAGTATTGAGACTCAGGAAGAATTTCGGCATAACACAATTATTCACGATAACAAGGCATGGACTGATACGATGAAATTTCTCTAGAAATTACTTCTCACCTTGCTGTTACTAGCCCTGTTGGCATTGCTCATCATTTACGTTGTGTTGCAAACTCAGTGTGCCGCAAACTGCATCACTTCCTGGGTAAATGACAATACCGACTACCAGTTAACGCTGGGAAAAATCGAGCATAACTGGTCAGAATCCGACCATATCGTATTCAGCGATATCACCTTTAGCGCCAAAGGGCAGCCGTTGACCCTGGTAGAATGTAAAATATCCTTTGGTTTCAAGCACACGCCAACTGACAGAACCGAGCCACTTTGCCAGCCTGGAGCTGGAAGGCGGTATATTAAATCTGCTGCCTGGCAACACATTGCCGTTCCGTTTATGGCCGATGTGCTGCAATTGCGCACCATGGCGCTGCAATCACAAAACAGTGAGTGGTCGCTGAACGGGCAGCAAATTAACGGTGGCATCACCCCTGGCAGCCAGAGCAATGGCATCTGCTTGGCACGAAAGGTAATTTTCAACTTAGCGCGCGCTTGCTGCGTGTCAATGACGTTCCCGCCAGCCAGGTGCTATTTCAGGGTGAAATCAACAAAAACCAGCTTATGTTAACCAATTTTGGTACAGACGTTTCTGGCGATCAGTTAATCGGTAATGCCCGACGTGCAGAAGATTGCAGTTGGCAGATGGGTAACCTGCGCCTGAGCAATGTGCGTTTACAAACGACAAAATCGCTGGAAAATTTCTGGCAGCCGGTGGCCAAACAGCCTTCTTCGGTAGCGGCTTCCCACTTCGATATAGTGGATGCCCGTGTTGAAGGGCCCGGCTGTGGGCGTTTAGCGATCTCGATGTCACGTTGAAAAATATCACCTTCCGCCAGCACAGTTGGGAAGGCGACGACGGCACGCTGTCATTTAATGCCAGCGACATCGTCAACGGACGCATGCACCTGATTTGACACCTTGTGACCCTATTGTTAACCTTGTCGCTTCGCCGCAAGGGGTAGCTATCAAGCAGTTTACTACCCGTTGGGAAGGAGGTTTGATGCGCACCGATGGCATGTATACGCGCAATAATCACCGTTTGGCATTAAATGAAGTCGCGATCGCATGGATCGCATGGATCGCATGGATCGCATGGATCGCATGGATCGCATGGATCGCATGGATCGCATGGATGGAGTATACCATTGCCCATGGAGTGGCGTGAGCGCTGGCAGAAGACATAACTGGACTGGCTGAGCGATATTGAGGTGAAGAGGTTCCGCGCTAACCGCAACCTGCTTATCGACATCAACCCGGATTTCCTGTTCCAGCTCATCGCGCTGAATGTCTACGGCAATAATCTGTTGCTGGCGCGGCAGCAACAGTGGCATTTGGCATGGCACACCAAACCTGAACGCCAGCGATGTCACCTTCAACAGATTCGATGTGCGCCGCCCTTCTCTCACGCTAAACGCTGGCGATGTGCAAATAGCCATTAACGAACTAAGTGTATTTACGCAACGTGGTCTGCTCGAGGTGCAGGCCACTATTGAGCAGCACTCAGACAGGGCGTTCACGCTATTATTAAACGGGCATTTAGTGCTGATAGATACCCTGACATTAGGGCTGGCAAGCGCCTGAGACCCTGCCCAGCGCTGACAGCAATCTGCAACTGCATTTAACGGGAAATCTGGCCGCCAACACGACGATTAAACTGATGTTGAACGGTCTGTTACAGGGGACTACCAGCAATGGCACCGGCGTAATGCAGCAGATTCAACAAGGTGAAGTGAGCAGCGCGCACTAATGACCGTCTACCCCGCTGCCGATCCGTTGTTCCAACGGATCGGCAGGCTGCGCGGTAGCACGATATACACCCCTTCAAGTGCCGCACTGGCCTGATCATCCCCAAACAGCTCAACGTTAGTTGCACGCGCGCTTTAAGCCCACACGCCAGGCGCGTGAGATTACCGCTCAGCGAGGTCTAGATCGACTATCGCGCTGGGCGGGCCGGTAATCGGCGAGCTGTAACGAATATGCGCATCGGCCAGAATGATGGTGCCCTAGATGTCGTTCACGCAGAAATAACCAAATCAGCCCAATCCAGTCAGCGTTGCCAATGAAAACAGACTACCTGAAAACAGAGTATGATGCTGATTTTTCACAGTGTATTATATCAGTTGATTCGCACGCCCATTTTTTCACTGAACGGGATATGGTCATACCAGGCTTGCTGCAACTGTGCGCACCAATCAGGGCGATACTGGATATCATCCAGTGAAGCAATGGGTTTTGTCATCAAATAATATCACACGGGGATGGTTTGCGGTGCGCTAATCCCCACTTGCAAGGAAAGCACAGCTTGCTAGAAAGAGCGCCACAGCATCTTCTCGCGCACTGCATACCACGGCTTGACGCATTCCTGATGCGCGACGGACTCCAGCGTCATCGCTACCGGCGTGCTCAGACCTTTGCACCGCACGCATAGGATGGATGTACCGCCATAAAGCGAATGGCCGCTTCGTTATATCGGCATTAATGGAGAAGCGTCCAATAAGCCACCAACCAGCCTCCCTTACTTATCCACTACGATCTGATGGTGCGCCAAGCGCGTCATAGGCATCCCGTTCAGTGGGGTGCAATTTACGCAGCATCTCCCAGCAGAATTGGTAGTAGGCGTCCATCTCTTCAGCGGTTTCAGGCACTCTCTGGTGATACGTTGTTTCCTCCTCTTTCCAATTGGCGGTGTTACACATCGGTGATAATGGGCGCGATGACGTGCACGACATCGTCATACCTGAAGCCAGAACGTGACTGGCCCGTCGTTAACCAAGTCAACATGCATATCTGCTGCGAAGCGGCCCGGTTTGCTGCACGTTAAGGTTCATCTTGCTCAGCTTATCGCTAAAAATGCGATAGCCGAGCACGCACTCACACAGGCGCGCCGCATTATGTTCATCATCCCCTTGCTCGACGCCTAACAGCACCAACAATCTGCCTGCGATCTTCTCCCCCACAATGGCCTTATCCACCGTCACACTAGCGCGGATAACACGCTAAATTAATGCAATCATAAACGACAACCACTCCTGAACCGCTGTTCTTTTAATCGATTTATTATCAACAATGCCAACCGTTTTTATCACAGCTTACCAGCATTAGCGATGGTATTGTGTGCAGGGGAAAATGGGATCTTCAGCAAAAACCGTGGCACTGTATCGCGATCGGTCACCAAAGTGCTATGGATCCCCAACGCTTGCGCAGCGGCAATATTCTGCTCGTTATCATCGAAGAAAATCGTTTGCGCCGGGGTTGCCTGCTCTTATGCGTCAGCATGTACTGATAAATTCTCGCCTCCGGTTTACGCATCCCGATATCCTGGTGACAGATAGAGACAATCAGCAGCCTCAGCCACTTCTGGAAACAGGGCGGATCAATGCGCATAGTGAAAATGATTAGTGTTAGACAAAATAACGACACGATATCCTTGCTGGCACAGTTACTGCATCACATTCAGTACCTCACCACAGGACGCATCGCAACAAAAATGGCCTGCCAGCCCGCCGTAAACTGCTCGTAACTCAGCAGGATGCCCATTTCCTTACTCAGTCGGGTAAAAATTCTTCATCACTAATCTTACCTCGCTCATGCAGTTCAAAGGGTTCATCCATGGTAAAGCGCTCTTTCAGAGTGGCGAGTGGCACACCGCTCACCTTACTCCACACGCCCAACACACGGTTAAAATCGATATCAATGACAACATTACCCAAATCAAAGATATAAAGCATTTTGCCATCCAGGCGTCATGGTTGTTTTTTCACTGTAGCGGGAAACATGGCGACTGAACAGGGAGGAACATAACTAAAACGTATACGAAATACTCACGGCGGGCAGGCGAAATTGGGAAAAGGTAGAGCGCCTGAAAGCGCCCTGGAACAGTTTTGTAAAGAGCGGGGAATTAAGCCTCTTTCGGCCTGCGGTTGGCGCGACGGCGATCGTTTTCAGTCAAGTGACGTTTACGCAGACGAATAGACTGCGGAGTCACTTCAACCAATTCATCGTCATCGATAAATTCCAACGCTTGCTCCAGCGATATTTTCACCACTGGTATCAGCACGGTGGCTTCATCAGTACCGGAAGCACGTATGTTGGTCAGTTTTTACCCGTCAGGCAGTTAACCGTCATGTCATTGTAGCGGGTATGAATACCGATGATCTAGCCTTCATACACTTTACCGTGACTCAGGAACAATTTGCCGCGTTCCTGCAAGCTGAACAGCGCATAGGCTACCACTAACCCTGACCGTTAGAGATCACAGAACACCGTTCTGACGCTGGCCGATATTGTCCAGACGCACATCGCCGTAGTGGCTAAAGGTGGAGTATAGCAAGCCAGTACCGGAGGTCATGGTCATAAAGTTGGTACGGAAGCCAATCAAAACACGGCTTAATAATGATGTAATACAGACTTACACTGCCTTTACCATCCTGGTTCATGTCACGCATTTCGCCTCTACGCAGGCCTAGTGCTTCCATGACGGAACCCTGATGTTGATCTTCGATATCAACGGTAACTTGTTCGAACGGTTCCTGACGGCGACCGTCGATGTCACGGAAGATAACATAATTTTCTGGCGAGAAACCGCCAGTTCGAAACCTTCACGGTGCATGTTTTCAATCAGCACCGACAGGTGTAGTTCGCCACGACCAGATACACGGAAGGTTATCCGGGTCTTCGGTTTCTTCTAGGCGCCGCGCAACGTTATGTGCTATAGCTCTTTCTTCAGACGATCCAGAATCTGACGAGAGGTCACAAAGTTGCCTTCTTTACCGCAGAAGGGCGAGGTGTTAACCCCGAAAGACATGGTAACGGTCGGCTCATCCACCGACAGCGGCGGCAGAGCTTGAACGTTAGCGCTATCACAGATGGTGTCGGAGATGCTCAGTTCACCAAGACCGGTGATAGCGATGATATCGCCCGCTTCTATGGCTATAAATTCAATACGTTGCAAACGAAAATGGCCACAACACCTGACCACTTTACCATTACGGCGTTTACCTTCCGCATTGATAATCGTCACTTATTGGTTCGGGTTTAACGCGACCGCGTTTGATACGGCCAAATTCGGCGCTTCGATGTGTTTGACGATCGCTTCGAGCAGTGGCGTCATGGCTTCTGCCATCTCTTCGTGATCCAAGCCGGCGATACCCATCAACGCAGACGCGTAAACGATAAGGAAATCCAGTTGCTCGTCGGTAGCACCTAGGTTGACGAACAGATCGAACACCTGATCGACGACCCAGTCAGGGCGCCCGTCCTGACGGTCAACTTTGTTGATGATCACGATCGGTTTCAGGCTATAGGCAAAAGCTTTTTGAGTAACGAAACGGGTTTGGGCATCGGGGCCGTCCATTCTGTTTACCAGCAGCAGCACTGAATCGACCATTGTTATTACACGCTCCACTTCACCACCGAAATCGGCGTATCCTTGGGTATCAAGGATATTGATACGGTAATCTATCCAAGTTAATGGCGGTGTTTTTGCCAGAATGGTGATACCGCGTTCTTTTTTCCAGATCGTTGGAGTCCGTCCATAACGCGCTCAGTGGCGTCATTTCGTTCACCCAATACTCCTTGTTGTAGCAGCTTATCAACCAGGGTAGTTTTCCCATGGTCAACGTGCGCAATAATAACAATGTTACGCAAATGCTAGATCACAGCTTTGCCTTAGGAGTTTAGAAATAGCGCGCTATTGTATACGGATTAAGCGATGGACCAAACAAGATTACACTCCTAAGCGATAAACAACCCAGGGTTACTTGCTTTATGTTCCCTTTCACGATGCAACGAAGCAGAGAAAAGTAAACAAAAGCACACAAACAGTGCACTATTTTGATGATTATGAACCATAATAGTGCAACGAACGCTAATGGTGCAGGCACCATTGCCTTCAATGAAAGCCTGAAAACAACGCCTCCCAACTCCATGCGTAGAATTGGCATGATTTTAGCTTAAACCCTATTACGGTAACAAACATCATTCCATAACGATATTCGTTCCACGACGATAAATGAAAAATCGGGAGATCCAAGTATGTCCGCAGAACATGTTTTGACGATGCTGAATGAACACGAAGTTAAATTCGTCGACTTACGCTTTACCGACAGCAAGGGTAAAGAGCAGCACGTCACCATTCCAGCTCACCAGGTTAACGCTGACTTCTTCGAAGAAGGCAAAATGTTCGACGGCTCCTCCATTGGTGGCTGGAAAGGTATCAACGAATCCGACATGGTGCTAATGCCTGACGCAAGCACCGTTGTACTGGACCCGTTCTATGAAGACACGACGCTGATCATTCGTTGTGACATTCTAGAACCTAACACCATGCAAGGTTACGATCGCGACCCGCGCTCCATCGCGAAACGCGCTGAAGCGTACCTGCGTTCCACCGGTATCGCGGATACCGTTCTGTTTGGGCCAGAACCTGAATTCTTCCTGTTTGACGACATTCGTTTCGGCAGCAGCATCTCCGGCTCTCACGTTGCTATCGATGACATCGAAGGTGCCTGGAACTCCAGCACCAAATACGAAGGCGGCAATAAAGGCCACCGTCCGGCAGTGAAAGGAGGTTACTTCCCAGTTCCGCCGGTTGACTCCGCACAAGACATCCGTTCTCAGATGTGCCAGGTAATGGAACAAATGGGTTTGGTTGTTGAAGCTCACCACCACGAAGTGGCAACGGCTGGTCAGAACGAAGTGGCAACCCGCTTCAATACCATGACAAAAAAAGCGGACGAAATTCAGATCTACAAATACGTTGTTCACAACGTAGCGCACGCTTACGGCAAAACGGCCACCTTTATGCCGAAACCGATATTTGGTGACAACGGCTCTGGCATGCACTGCCATATGTCCCTGTGCAAAAGCGGCACCAACAAATTCTCCGGCGACAAATACGCAGGCCTGTCTGAAGAAGCGCTGTTCTACATCGGCGGTGTCATCAAACATGCTAAAGCGATTAACGCCCTATCCAACCCGACCACCAACTCTTACAATCGTCTGGTTCCGGGTTATGAAGCTCCGGTAATGCTGGCGTACTCCGCACGTAACCGTTCTGCTTCTATCCGTATCCCGTTCGTCTCCAGCCCGAAAGCAGCACGTATTGAAGTGCGCTTCCCGGACCCGGCGGCTAACCCGTACCTGTGCTTCGTCGCACTGCTGATGGCTGGCCTGAATGGTATCAAGAATAAGATCCACCCTGGCGATGCCATGGACAAAAATCTGTACGATCTGCCGCTGGAAGAAGCTAATGAAATCCCGCAGGTTGCAGGCTGTCTGGAAGAAGCACTGAACGCGCTGGACGCTGACCGTGCATTCCTGACGGCAGGCGGCGTGTTCACTGACGATGCTATCGACGCTTACATCGGTCTGCGCCGTGAAGAGAACGATCGCGTCCGCATGACGCCGCACCCGGTTGAGTTCGAACTGTACTACAGCGTTTAATCAACGACTGCGTACCTAGGATTTACCTCGGCGTGTTGGGCGTGCTGAACCCTGCCATGACCGAGCATCAACAGAATTATAAGAAGTTTGTTTTTGTTGCCGTTGAAACTTTTCAGCCCATCTTCGGATGGGCTTTTTTCACCACCGGCCTTATTTCTTTATCATCAATATTGGTTGTTGCGACGTAACATCCATCATCTACACTGCAATCAATGCACCGCGAGGATGCAAGAGTCTGTATTATGGCAACAGGCACGCTGCCAGATGCTGGGCAGATCCTCAATGCTTTGATCAATAGTATTTTATTTCTGGATAAAGACCTGAAAATCTACTATTCCAATGCGGCTGCCCAGCAGTTGCTGGCGCAAAGTTCACGCGAATTGGCGGGAACATCGTTGACGGATCTGCTCAGCTATTTCTCTCTAAACATTGAGCTGATGCGCGGAAAGCCTCAATGCGAATCAAGGATTTACTGATAACGAAGTGACTATCGTTGTCTCTGGCAGAGCACACATCATGTCGCTCACCGCACAACGCATTCAACACAGTTTTATCCTGTTAGAGATGGCGCCGATGGATAACTAGCGCCGCTTCAGACAGGAACAATTACGTCATTCCCAGCAACAAACAGCACGTGATTTGGTGCGCGGTCTGGTGCATGAAATCAAAAATCCGCTCGGCGGATTGCGAGGCGCAGCACAGTTTCTAGCCAAAGCGCCGCCCGACCCCGCGCTGACGGAATACACCAAAGTGATCATTGAGCAGGCCGATTGCCTGCGCAATCTGGTGGACAGCCTATTAGGGCCGCAGCAGCCAGGTTTACACGTAATACAAAGTATTCATCAGATCGTTGAGCGCGTCTGCAAGTTGGTCTCATTAGAAAAATTTGACAACGTGACGCTGGTGAAAGATTACGATCCCAGATTGAACGAGTACTACTGAACATTACCCGCAATGCGCTCCAGGCACTGGGTAAAGAAGGCGGCACCATTACGCTGCGCGCGTGCACCGCTTTTCAACTCACGCTGCACGGCGTGCGCTATCGCTTTGTGGCGCGTATTGATATCGAAGAGATGACCCTGGCGTCCCTGCTCAGCTACAAGACATTCTGTTTTACTCAATGGTAAGCGGTCGCAAAGGGGGACCGGGCTGGGATTATCGATCGCGTGCAATCTGATCGATCAGCATTCGGGAAAAATTGAATTTAACAGTTGGACAGATCATGCCGAATTCTCGGTTTACCTGTCCATTCGCCAGTGAGGTTCACAATGCAACGAGGAATAGTCTGGATTGTCAATGACGATAGCTCCATCCATTGGGTGCTGAAGCGCGTACTCACTGGGCGGAATTAACCTGTGCCACCTTTGATAACGGAAATCAGGCGATGCACGCGCTGGCAACCAAAACGACGGATGTGGTGCTGTCCGATATTCGCATGCCGAGCATGGACAGTCTGGCGTTGCTGCAACAGATCAAACAGCGTCATCCTATGCTGCCAGTGATTATTATGACCGCGAATTCCGATCTGGATGTGGATATAAGTACTTACAAACATGGTGATTTTGATCACCCGCCAAAACCGTTTGATATCGACGAAGCCATCACTCTGGTTGAGGGCGCGATCAGTCACTATCTGGAGCAACAGCAGCTGGTCCGTTCGCAACCGCTCAATGGCCCAACCACCGATATCATTGGTGAAGCGCCGGCCATGCAAGATGTGTTTCGCATTATTGACCGACTCTCCCGTTCATCTATCAGCGTGCTGATCAAACGGGGAATCGGGAACCAGTAAAGAACTGGTGGACTGCGCTACATCGTCACAGCCCGCGCGCCAAAGCACCGTTTATCGCCTTGAATATAGCAAGAGCCATCCTCAAAGATATGATCGAATTAGAGCTGTTTGGTCACGAAAATGGTGTTTACCGCGCGAACCAGATTCGTCAGGGAAGCTTTGAATAGGCTGATGGCGGTACCCTATTTCTGGATGAAATCGGCGATATGCCGCTGGATGTGCAAACGCGGCTATTACGTATTGGCTGACTGGCAGTTCTACCGCGTAGGTTGCTACGCTATGGTGAAGGTGGATGTGAGTATTATCGCCGGCTACCCATTAAAATCTGTAACTATGCGTTTAGGCAGGCAAATTTTGCGAAGACCTGTTTCACCGCCTCAATGTGATTCGCGTCGATCTGCCTCCACTGCGTGAACGGCGTGAAGATATTCCTCGGCTGGCACGATACTTCTTGCAGGCAACCGCCAAAGAGCTGGGCGTAGAACTGAAAAACCTGCATCCCGAAAAAAGGAAACGGTATTAACGCGTTTGCCCTATGACAGGGCAACGTGTGTCAGTTGGAACACACCTGCCGCTGGTTAAGCGTTATGGCCGCCGGACAAGAGGTGTTGATTCAGGATCTGCCGACAGAGCTGTTTGAAAGCACAGCCCGACGCCACGGTGCACATGCTGCCGGAAAGTTTGGCAACCCTGCTAGCGCAATGGGCCGATAGGGCGCTACGTTCCGGTCATCAAAACTGCCCTCCGAGGCGCAACCGGAGATGGAAAGAACGCTGCTCAGCACCATGTTACGCTATACGTAGTGTCATAAACAAGAGGCCGTCCGCCTGTTAGGATGGGGACGTACATACTGAAACGCAAGCTCAAAGAACTTGGCATGGAATAACCGCAACAAGCATTACTGACGGCCATCAGTTAGTATGATGGCTTTTTGTGCACCTGCTACCGTTTCCTATTCATCCCATTCTGTCATTCCCGTACAGATGTTGAGGAATATCCACAAATTTAGGCCAAGTCTTTTTTGTTGGTACAGTGAATGTTTCGTACGAGTTAACTCACGCGGTTATTTGTACCGCATATTGTACGCGCCCGTTTTCCCTGGCTTTTCGCGGCGTCAAACTGGTGAAAAGTCACTTTATCCCTTGTCATCCTTGGATCCTTTCGTCATCATTTTCTAAGGATTCCTCACCCGGAAGGCGAAAACATCCCACAGATAGCACGCATTTCACCAGAAACGTGACGCTTACGCTCCGTTTACCGTGACCTCACAGGTATCACTATGAATTACAAGCCAGCGCACAAAATTGTCGATATTTTGTTCTTTACATAGAACCAGCCGGCAGTATAATTGTATCGCTGATTCAGGAGAACGTGCCATTCTGGCGACACACGGCGCGGAGCTTGGCGCAGCGGCGAGTTACTCACCGCAAACCGCCATTGCTGCGATTCTATGCACTGCATTAAATCAATTTCTTTATTTAGGCCTGACCGATACGTCATCGGGTTGATGTCCTATATCACAATCACAATAACATTCCACATCATCTGGATGATGATGTTGTTTGAATATAAAACGTTTTTGCCTTGTCTCACAGTTCCACAACTGGGCGCACAACGCATCAATGCGCGCGGCCATCGCTGGTCTTTGCATTACAATCTCCAGACTGGTGCCACCCAGGATTTTGTTGATCAATGGTCATAATCTTGCTGTGAATCACGCGGGCAATAAGGAATGAACCCACTTGCTTATCTCAGACAATATCATGATTTTCACCTCGACTTTCGGCAACACCATCAAACTTTTGAGATAAGCAATATTCTGCTTTTTATTGCTCAAGTTTGCCACCATTAACTCCACATTCACCCGCGTGCCGCTTGCGCTGCGTAACGCGTTATCCATCACCGCATAATAAGGGGCGAGTGTGATTCGGGCCGTATGAGAGCGGCGCGTAGACCATCACCTGAATACGCACGCAGGTTTTCACTTTCGCCATTAAGCGTGGCAATTCCGTTTCAGAATCCAGCGCACGCGATGGGTTAAACGCTTTTGTGCTGGCAACCAGATAGTTATCTGGGCGAGAATCATTCTGCACAGCCGTCTGCATAACAGGCTTGACAACAAATACCTTGCGCCAGTGCTTGCTTCGCCTGCCAGTCCTGCTCAAACACCGCATTGAGCTGTTTAACCACACCGGGGTCGTCAATAAGCAATCCGGTTTCGTGAATATCCTCGAGTGAACGCCAGCAAAAATTTTTGCTGCCGACGTAGGCATGTTTGCCATCCACTCAGCAGGCATTTTGCATGCAGAATCCCGCTGGTCAGCTTACCGTAAGGAATGACCCGCAGTTCCAGATTGGGGATCGACTCCAACTGCGCCAACGTTCCCGGGGTTGATAGTGAAATGCCCTTCTCTTCTAACAGAAAATGAATTCTTACACCGCGCTCTCCCGCGCTACGCAGACGTTGCAATACGTTAACAGGCTATGCTGCGCTTCATCGAATAGCGCACTTCAAATAGAATCCGGCGCATACAGATCCGGGGCCTGTAACGTGGTTTCTATTGGCGCGTTATACACCAACTCATAATCGGGAATGCTGAAATCCGCCAGCGCCGAGGGTGCCTTAAAGGTTTCGATAATGCCTATAATTGTGACCAGCAGACCCAGCATCGGCACGGCTGTAACAATGATTTCCAGCAGCCAAAATCCTTACGTCATGTACGGTTTGCTTTGCAGATATTGGATATCGATCAGATCGTTGAGTTCATCACAGTCGCGATCCGCTTCCTTCGGCAACAACGGAGTAATTAGCTTTGCTTAGCAGAGAGATCGTGAAGATGGCGAATGTCGGCGGTCAGCGCACGGAGCAAGCGCGTGGTCTAAGGGCGTGTATAAGAAAAGAACAGATCACGTTCAATGATGATTATCAGTGCCGCCACCACCAGCGAAGCATACATCGCGTAGAAAAATAATATCGTGCAGGTTGTTTGCGTTCATAAGGGTCCGATTTTGCTTTGGTGCGTGTTATGCCCGTTCTGGCGCGTAACGGTAATAAGTCACTCCCCTGTGGATAAATTCCGCTAAGGGATATCAGGTTTGCGAGTGACTAGAAGGTAGCGTCCCAGCGACACACTAAAGGTGCGCTCTTCACCCACGTTGTAATAAGGCGTGCTGGCATGGCGGAACGTTTACCGGTGGTTGGCAGCGTGGAGCCGTTGATGACAATATCGTCTCTCTTCTTGGTGTCAGTATAGGTATAAGAGGCAAAGTAATTGAAGTTATGCTGCAGTTTTCCGCTCAGCTTAGCCTCGATGCCTTTGTTCTCTACTTTACCGGCGTTAATCATCTCATATTCGAGATCAACGTTACTGCTGGAGATCTGACGATCGATAAACGCAATGTAGAATAGTGAGGTGCTCAACTTCACGTCTTTGCCCCTGGAAGCGCCAGACCAGTTCGTAGTTCCAGCTCAGTTCTGGTTGATGTTGATGGAATCACCAAGCTATAAAGCACGTAGTTAGGTGGCATGCGCATATTGCGTGTTAGGCTGTAAAATAACTGATTTTCTGGGTTAATTTTGTATAATATACTGAAACTCGGCAGAAACTCTTTAATCGTGCCCGTTACGTTTCACGTGCTGCCAGGCCAGGCCAGGACGCCAGTGAGCGTCCAGTCAAGGAGACAAATCAGGTATCCTGCAACCAGAACTTATGCACTAGTGTCACAGTGAACTGGTTGCGCTTCTGAATCACTTTGCCGTTGACATCTTTCACCAAGTGCGAACCGTTGGTTTTTCCGGAAAGATCAATCCGGTTACCATTTGCTTTAATACCGATATAGGGTTGCGTCTGACGTTGGAGTGCACGTTTTATCGCGCAGTCGGTGAGTTTCAGACTTTCAAACGGGATGCGATTAATCTTGTAGTAATCTGCGGGATCATTCATTCAATAACCTAATACATCATCAAACGTAATACTCACGTTTGATGTAAGTACCGATAAGCCTATC